>JAAUTF010000072.1 GCA_012031775.1 Candidatus Altimarinota bacterium
GACGGCTGGTTTGTTCGTAGGGTTGGTCGGCGGCGCAACCTCCGAGGTCGATCTCGACCGCCTGCTGGTGCGTGTCTATGAAGAGATCGTCGCCTATCTCGGTACGCCAAGTTTTTTCTATATCGCGAGCTATGAGAGCGACAGCAGCGAAATCACCTTCGACCTCTTTTTGCGCCAGGGTGAGCCGGTGCCGAGTCGCCACAAAAAACTTTGCCGCGCAGTGGCCTGACCGGTTATATCATCGATAACGGCAAGCCCTTGCTCGTCCACGATATCCGCGAGCAGGGTACGTTTGAGCAAATTGCCGTGACTCTTGGCGAAGAGGTGCGCTCCTGGATTGGCGTGCCGTTGCTCAGCCAGAACCGGGTGATCGGCGTGCTCTCGGTGCAAGATTTTGCGCCCAACGCCTTCAACGAGAGCGATCTGCAGTTCCTGAGTGCGCTGGCAAACCAATTGGCGATCGCAGTCGAAAAGGCCAAGCTCTTCCATGAACGCGAGCAGCGTATCGCGGAGCTTGGCGTTATCAATCGCATCAGCACGATCACTAGTGCGACACTCGACACCGCCGAGATGGTGCGCGAGGTCTATCTCTGCCTAAAAGAGTTCCTGGCGCTCGATGCCTTCTTTATTCGTATCTACCGCAGCGATCGCGATGCAGTGGTTGCCACCTTTGAAGTTGATGAGCGATTCGAAGATCTCGACCTTGGCGAATACGCGCTTACGCCAGGCAGCCTGACCGAAGCCGTAATTCGCGGTCGTAAGCCGCTGCGCTTCAAAAATCTTGGCGAGGAGTACGAGACTGCCGGGCTCTCGCCGATCTTCTTTGGCGGCAATCGCCCTACCGCGTCATGGATCGGCGTGCCGCTGCTGATCGGCGAGGGCAAGGTCGTCGGCATTATCTCGGTGCAGAGCTATACGCCAAACCTCTATGGCGAGCGCGAGCAATCTTTCCTGACGACGGTAGCGGGCCAGATCGCACTGGGCGTTAAAAATGCACACCTGTTGGCCCAGGCCCAAGAGCAAGTCGAGCAGTTACGGCTGCTGAATCGTGTCTCGCTCGTCGCTGCCGCGACACTTGATTGCAACGCATTTATCAGGAAGTCGTCGATGCCATGGCGCTGGTTACGGGCGTCAGCCAGGCACGGCTGGTGCTCTACAAACGGAAAGCGGGCATAGCGCCAATTGTCGCCGAGTTCCTGCCGACTGAGGTGCCAGAGACAACGGTGATTCAGCTGGCCAATAACCCGGCGGTGCAGTGGCTCGACGAGCATCAGTTGCCGCTAGTGGCGGAGGACGCTCAAAACGATCCGCTGACCAGCATCTCGCATGCTGTGTTTCGTGCGCTCGATATCCGCTCGATCGCGATTATCCCGATGATCGCGAACGGCGAGGTGATCGGCTGCGTTGGGCTCGACTTTGTCGGGCGTAGCGGCACGTACAGCCCGCAAGCGCTGGAACTCTGTCGTACGATCGCAAATCAGATATCTACGGCGATCAGCAATGCGCAGCTTTTTGCCGAGGCACGGGCTAACGCTGCCGCGCTAGAGACGAAAGTCGGCGAGCTTTCTACATTGCTCGACGCCGCGCGATTCCTGAGCTCGCTGTTGCGCCCTGAGGAAGTGCTGAACAAACTTATGGAACTGGTGCGCCGCCAGCTCACCGTCAGCACCGTTGCCCTATGGACGCTCGGCGAAGGCGATATACTCATGCCAGCGGCGATGGACGGCATCCCCGAGACCGTCGGGCGCAGCATGCGTGTGCCCGTAGGCCAGGGCTTTACCGGGCGGGTAGCCGAGACCGGGCAGCCACTGGTGGTGGATGATGTTAATGTTGCCGGTGGCTCGCTGTACCCGGACTTCCAGAACCGTAACCGGCTGATCTCCTTTATGGGTGTGCCGGTGGTCTATCGCGAGAAGATCATTGGGGTGCTGAGCGTGATGACCAACCTGCGGCGTGAGTTCAGCAACGATGAGATGTTGCTGCTCGTCGGTTTGGCCGATCAGGCGGCGACAGCGCTGGAGAATGCGCGCCTTTTTGAGGAGCGCGAGCGCCGCATCAGCGAGCTGAGCACGATCAACCGTATCAGTGCTGCGGTTAATGCGACGCAGAACCAGAACGATCTGCTCGAAAATCTTCACAAGGGTATCGGCGAGATTATCGACGTTAGCACCTTCTTGATCGCGCTCTACGATGAGCACAGTGAGCTGATAAGCTACCCGATGGCATTTGATAACGGCGAGCGCTGCGCTTTCCCGCCGCTCGCACTCGACCGCGCTACCGGGACGACGGGCTGGGTGATCCGCCAACGTGCGCCGCTGCTGATCCATAGCGCCGAGGAAGCACGGCGTATCGGCCTACTCGACGCTGAAGACGACTGGCGGTTCCGGCGTGTAGAGGGTGAAGAGCAGTCGTATCTAGTTGCGCCCATTATTTTCGGCAGCCGCGTGCTGGGCGTGATCAGCGTGCAAAGCTATGCACAACGCGCCTTCGATGAGAACGACTTACGTTTTGTTACCACGGTTGCGAACCAGGCCGCCGTAGCGCTGAACAACGTCTTGCTCTTCAGCGAGACACGACAGAATGCAGTTGAGATGACGGCACTGTTTGAGGTGACCCAAAATCTCTCCGGCACCCTCGATCCGCACGAGGCGCAGCAGTTGGTTGCCGATGCGGCGCTGCGGCTGCTGGGCGTTGAATTGTGCGCCGTCTTGCGGCTGGACACTCAAGGGCGTGTGGTGTCACAAGTCCTTGCCGATGTGCGTGGCCAGCGTGAAGGCTTGCAGATCCATTTCCGCGATAGTGGATTGACTGCGTTGGTCTTGCAGGGCGAAGGGCCGGTTGTGGTGAGCGATATTGCCCGGCTAGATATGCCGAACCCCGAGGTGCTAGCCTTGGGCATACGCGGCGCGATGGGCGTCTCGATAGGCAGTCCCGACGAGCGCCTGGGCGTGCTCTGGGTTGGTTATAGTCATGTTCACGAGTGGACAGAGCGGCAGCAGTCGCTGATCGCGATTCTGGCGAACCAGGCGGCGCAGGCGCTCAAGATAGCTCAGCTTTTTCAATTAGAACAGACACGGCGCGGGATGGCGGATACACTGCGTGATGTGGCGCAGTCGTTCACGAGTACGCTGGCCCTGCGCGAAATTCAGACGCTGATTCTCGACCAGTTGGCGCGCGTGGTACGCTACGACAGCGCCGCCGTGCTCCTGCGCGACCAGGGCTACGGCTTCTTGCAGATCACGGAGACACGGGGCTTGCAGCGCGATAACCTAGAGGGCGCGAGCCTAGATGTGGAGAGCAACCCGCTTTTCAGCATAATGGCGCGCGAGTTGCGCCCCGTGCTGGTGAGCGATGTGGCTGGCGATGAGCGCTTTGCGGCGCTCGCCGATCTGGGCTGGACAACACGGGCCTGGATTGGCGCGCCGCTGCTGATGGAAAACGAGCTTGTCGGTATTCTCAGCGTTGGCAGCCATACCGCCGGTGCCTACGATGCTGAAGATGCCGAGGTGGCCTTTGCACTAGCTAGCCAGGCTTCGCAGGCTATCCAGAACGCGCGGCTCTTCGACCAGATAAGCAGCCTCGCGGCTGACCTTGAGCGGCGGGTGATCGAGCGCACCGCCGACCTTGAAGAGGCTAAAACGCTTCTTGAGGAGGAGAAGAACCGTCTTGAAGCTGTACATGCGATCACGCTTGAGCTAACCTCGATGCTCGATCTGTACAGCATTATCAGCCGCGCGCTCGAACTGGTCTCGACCAATATGGGCGTGTCGCGCGGGTCGATTATGTTGCGCGACCAGGCGAGCAGCCAGTTGATCTGCCGGGCGGTGCTTTACAACCAGGGCGATGTACGTCCGGCGAACATCCCGCTAACTTTTAGTGGCAGCGAGGGACTGGCCGGCTGGATCATGCGCCGCCAGGAAGCGGTCTGTATTCCCGATGTGCGGCTTGATACACGCTGGATCCAAGAACAGGGGCGCGCCGACGAGGTGCGCTCGGTGGCGGCGGTGCCGCTAAAGACAACCGATTCGACGCTGGGTGTGCTGATTTTGTCGAGTCCGCACGAGGCCTACTTCACCGACTCACAGATGAACCTGCTGGGCACGATCGCCAATGTGGTGGCAGCGGCGATCTATAACGCACAGCTCTACAACTTCGTCAATGATCTGGCCGACCAAAACTCGCGCCTGCTGGTTGAACAACGCGAAGAGACGAGCAAGAGCCAGGCGATTTTGCAAAGTGTGACCGAAGGCGTGATCGTGCTCGATGCCGACCGGCGGGTGCAGCTCTACAACCCGGCGGCAGAGCAAGTCTTAGAGATACCAGCAGACTTCGTGCTGGGCGCTGAGATCACGACATTAGAGCAGTACGGCGCGGATGCCGCAGCGCGCAAACGGGCGCACCTGATCTATAGCGGCCTGGTGAACGCGCTCCGTCAGGTAGCGCAGGGCCAGGAGATCTACCGCACCTCGCTTGACCTCAACGACCCCAACCAGGTCATCGCTTTGAGCATGTCGCCGGTGGTGGGGCCAAATAACCAGACGTATGGCGATGTGGCGGTGTTGCGCGATATTACACGCGAGATCGAGGCAGATGAAGAAAAGCGCCGCTTTATCTCCGATGTGTCTCACGAGTTGCGTACGCCGCTGACCGCGATCAAGGGCTATGTCGATGTGCTGCTGCTAAGTTCGGCGCATTCACTGAGCTCCGACCATATCAACTACCTCAATATCATCAAGAGCAATACGAATCGGCTGCGCAACCTGATCGAGGAGATTCTGGAGATTTCGCGGCCCGATGGTAAAAACAAACTGATTCTCTCGGAAGTGTCGATACGTGAGGTGATGGAGGATGTCGTTCAATCGCTCAGGCTCGAGGCGGAGCGTAAGGACATGACGGTGAGCATCGATGTGGCCGAGGATGTGCCGCCAGTCATCGCCGACCAGAAACGTGTGACGCAGATCGTGTTTAATCTGTTCTCAAACGCGGTAAAATATACATACGACAATGGAAAAATTGTGCTGCGCTCGTTCCTCAATCGCGCAAACATGCTCCAGATCGATGTCGAGGACAATGGCGTCGGTATGTCGCCTGATCAGCGCAAGAAGCTTTTTCGGCCCTTCTACCGTGCTGATAATCCCCTGCGTGATGTAGCCGGCGGCACTGGTCTTGGCCTCTCTATCGCGAAAATGTGGGTTGAGAAGCACGGCGGCCAGATGTGGGTAACAAGCGACATTGGCCGGGGCAGTACGTTTAGTTTTATCATTCCGCTAGTGCAAGCTGAACCCGACAACGAAGCCGACGAGGACGACGAGTGAGCGCGATACATCTCGATAATCGGCTGGTTCACTACGAAGTCTTCGGACGCGGGCAGCCGATCATTTTTCTCCATAGCTGGCTCGGTTCCTGGCGCTATTGGGTGCCGGTGATGGACTTGATCTCGGAGCGCTATCGTGCGTATGCGCTCGATTTTTGGGGCTTTGGCGAATCGGAGCGCAAGGGTGAGCTGTTCAATATTTCAGAATATGTCGATATGCTCAACCGCTTCATGGACGAGATCGGCCTTCAGCGCGCTAATCTTGTTGGCCACGGCCTTGGTGGTATGGTCGCGGTGCGCGCGGCGCGTGAGCGCCCAGACCGCTTCGTCAAGTTGATGACGGTAGCCATGCCGTTGAACGGAGCGGTTTTGTACCCACTGTTGAAGCAGGGCACCTTTGCCAAGCTATTTGGGCGCAGCAACGCCGCCAATATCTGGTCGAAGGTGGTACGTCAGCTGCCGATCGACGATCAGGAAGTGCAAAAAGAGCTTTACCAAGATACCGACAACCTGAGCGAGATCGTTGTGCAGCGCGTGCAGGAGTCTTTGCTGGATACCGACCTGTTCCCGGTGCTATCCGCGCTGGAGTCGCCATTGCTCGGTGTGTACGGCGGTAAAGATACGATCGTTCCGGTGGATCAGGCGCGAGTGCTGGCTGAGATGCCGGATCGGCCGTTCCAGGCGGTGGAACTGGCGCAGGCGAACCATTTCCCCTTCCTTGAACAGACGACAATCTTCCATCGGCTGCTGCTGGATTTTCTTACTAGCAATGGCACTCCGGTAGAAATCAAAGAGGAATGGCGGCGGCGCGTGCGGCAGAGCGATTATTTGTAGGGGAGAGCTTAACGGTTACAGGTGATAGCTGCTCGTATGCGTGGCGCTATTGCGCAGCGCCTTCTGGCAAGCTAAAGCCTTTCTAAAGGCCTAGCAAAACTTCCGCCGATGTGTGCTAGCTCGCTGCAAGCAGCGAGCTAGTGTTTTGTTTGCTGGTTGTTAGCTTTACTGGTATGATCATTGCGGGTGCGCGACGTACTTGTCACACCCTGCCCTGTAACCTGTAACTTGTAACCTATATTGAGGAGCGCCCGTTATGCCCGACCCAGGACAGACCGAGGGGCGCAAGCTCGACCATATCCGCATTGTGCTAAACGAGGATGTTGCGGCAAAGGGTGTTGTCTCGGGTTTTGCTGCCTACCGCTTACCGCACACCGCGCTGCCGGAGATCGATCTTCACGATGTTGATACGCACACCACGTTCCTCGGCAAGACGATCGGTGCGCCGCTGCTGATCAGCTCGATGACGGGCGGGGCGCAAGTGGCGGGGAAGATCAACCTGGCGCTAGCCGAGGCTGCCGAGCATCTGGGGTTGCCGATGGGTGTCGGCTCACAGCGGGCCGCCGTGGCAGATCCGCGATTGGCCGCAACCTACCAGGTGCGCCATGTTGCGCCGCGTATTCCGCTGCTCGCCAATATCGGCGCAGTGCAGTTGAACTACGGCTTCGGGCCCGAGCACTGTCGGCGTGCGGTCGATATGATCGAGGCCGATGCGCTGATCTTGCATTTCAACCCGCTGCAAGAAGCGGTGCAGCCGGAAGGCAATGTAAATTTTAAAGGCCTGCTACAGAAGATCGAGCAGCTGTGCCGAGTGCTGGAAGTACCGGTCATCGCCAAGGAAGTTGGTAACGGTATTGGTGCTCAGGATGCGCGGCGTCTTTACGAGGTCGGTGTGCAGATCATCGATGTGGCTGGCGCAGGTGGCACCAGTTGGAGCGAAGTGGAGCGCTTCCGCCAGCCCGATCAACAGGGGCAGCGCGTGGCTGGTGCCTTCGCCGACTGGGGCTTGGCGACAACTGAAGCCATTCGCGAGGTGCGCGCGGCGCTGCCGACAGCGACGATCATCGGCAGCGGTGGCGTGCGCAGCGGCGTGGATGTTGCAAAAGCGATAGCATTGGGCGCTGACCTAGCGGGCACTGCGAAGCCTGCGCTACATAGCGCGGTCGAGGAGCGCGGCGCTGAGGCGGTGGTAGAGAGCTTGCAGGCCTTTATTCGCGAGTTGCGCGTGGCGATGTTTTGTAGTGGCTGTGTAGATCTGCGGGCGCTGCGGGCGCTAGATATTGGGTAGAATGCAGGAGTCAGGAGTTCAGAATTCAGGAGGTCGCTGGGGCGACGGGGCGCAGCAGCGCGGCTATGCGGCGGCGGGACGCAGCACGCTGCGTCCTTACGATGTTCGTCTTCTGAGTTCTGAATTCTGAATCCTGACTTCTAACTTAGCGATAGCGATTCTTCATGCATGTAACCCAGCTGGCGCTGCGCGACTTTCGAGTCTACGAGCGGCTCGACCTGAGCTTTGACTCGGGCATTACGCTGCTCTACGGCCCGAATGCGGCTGGGAAGACGAGCGTGCTTGAGGCGCTGTTTTTTCTTGCTACAACGCGCTCGCCGCGCATCAACGCCGATCGCGAGTTGGTGCGTTGGGATGCGCTCGGCGAGGCGGGCGTGACACCGTTTGCCCGTATTCTTGCCGATGTGCAGCGCAAGAGCGGTAAGGTGCGCCTTGAGGTGATCGTGCAGCGCCGCGCCGATGATGACGGCCAGTTGACGAACACGTCGCAGAAGATCGTACGCGTCGATAAACGTAATGTGCGCGCGCTTGATCTCGTTGGCCAGTTGCGCGTAGTGCTCTTCACACCCGCTGACCTCGTCCTTGTCGATGGCGCGCCCGGCGAGCGGCGGCGTTATATTGACATAACCCTTTCCCAGCTTGACCCGTACTATGTGCGGACGCTGGCGCAGTATCAGAAGCTGGTACAACAACGTAACTCGCTGCTACGTGCCTGGCGCGAGCGGCGACGCCCGCTGCGCGCGATCGACGATGAACTCGCGTACTGGGATCAGGAAGTGGCCGCAACCGGCAGCTATGTGCTCAGTGAGCGCCTGCGCGCGGTCGATGAGCTGAATACGATCGTGGGGCCACTCTACTGCGCCATCAGCGGTGGCGAGACCGGGTTGACAATCAGCTATCAATCGAGCTTTGAGCTAGCAGGGGCGCGCGATGCCGGCACGATCGCTACGCGCTTCGGCGCTGCACTGCGCGCCCAGCGCCGTGATGAATTGGCGCGCGGGCAGACTCTGTTCGGCCCGCATCGCGACGATCTGCTGTTTACGGTCGGCTCGGTCGATCTGGGGCGCTACGGCTCACGCGGCCAGCAGCGCAGTGTAACGCTTACTTTAAAGCTTGGCGAGGCGGAGCTGATGCAGAAACGCAGTGGCGATACGCCGGTGTTGTTGCTCGACGATATGCTAAGCGAACTCGACGCCAGGCGACGCGAGCACTTATTAGAGGTGATCAGCCGCCCTGGCCAGCAAACCTTGCTGAGCGCGACCGATCTTAGCGATTTCAACCCGACATTTCTGGCGCAAATCACACGGCTGCGTGTGGAAGAAGGGAAAGTATACCCATCGTGATGCGGTAGGCGCACAGCATGCTGTGCGCCTACTGCATCACGATAGCACTATTCGGGATTACGACATGTCGTAGGTGGGCGGCACTTTGGCCGGTTTGTTGGGGAGACGGCCATAGAGTGCGGTGAGCGTGCGCAGATCGCCAGCAACGGTTGCGTTGAGGGCATCGGCGCGGAAGCGCCACGACCAGTTGCCGCCGAGAAGTCCGGGAGTATTCATACGCGCATCACTGTTAAGGCGCAGCACATCCTGGAAGGGCACGATAGCGATATCGGCAACCGACATACAGGCGAGGCGCAAAAGATCCCAGGCGATATCGCGTGGCTCGCGCCCAAGATAATTGGCGATGATAGCGCGCTGGCCATCGTGCAGTTCGCTGAACCAGCCGACGGTGGTATTGTTATCGTGCGTGCCGGGGTAGACGATGCAATTTGTAGTGTAGTTGTGCGGCAAATAATTGTTATCGGGGTCGCCGTCGAAGGCGAACTGCAAGATCTTCATGCCAGGCAAGCCGAAGTGATCGCGCAGTTGCTCTACATCGGGCGTGATCAGGCCCAGGTCTTCGGCGATAATTGGGATGTCGCCAAGCTCTTTTTCGAGCGCGTGAAAGAGATCATCGCCAGGTGCCGGTACCCAGCGCCCTTTAATCGCGGTCTCTTCTGCGGCGGGGATCTCCCAGTAAGCGGCAAACCCACGAAAATGATCGACGCGTAGCAGGTCGACAAGAGTGAGTGTAGCACGTAGACGCTCGATCCACCAGCTAAAGTTGTCGGCGGCCATTACATCCCAGCGGTAGAGCGGATTGCCCCAACGCTGGCCAGTGGCGCTAAAATAATCGGGCGGCACACCGGCCACGACGGTGGGATTGCCGACATCATCGAGATAGAAAAGCTGGCGGTTTGCCCAGACATCGGCGCTATCGTAGGCGACGAAGATCGGCGCATCGCCGATAATCTTCACGCCGCGCCCGTTCGCATAGCTCTTGAGCGCGCCCCACTGTTTAAAAAAGAGGTACTGCGTAAATTGGTGGAAGGCAATATCATCTAGTAATTCGTTGCGCCAATGAGCTAGCGCAGCGGGCTGACGAGCAGCGATGGCGGCATCCCAGGTGTGCCAACTCGCACCACCGTGGTGATCCTTCAGCGCCATAAAAAGCGCATAATCATCGAGCCAGCGCGCATTAGCAGCGCGAAAGCTATGTAGTTCGGCATTCAAGGGCGATTCGGGGGTACGCTGCAGCCGCGTGAAGGCCTGGCGCAACAGCGGGAGCCGATAATAGATCACCGCGCCATAGTCGATAAAATCGGGCGAGAACGCACCGGCAACCTGCATCAGTGCGGCCTCGATCTCGCGCCATTCGAGCAGACCAGCGCGCGCCAGCTCTTCAAGGCTGATCAGCAGCGGGTTACCGGCGAAAGCGGAGAAACATTGATAGGGCGAGTCGCCATAGCCGGTGGGGCCGAGCGGCAAAACCTGCCAGATACTCTGACCGGCGCTGACGAGGAAATCGACGAACTGCTGCGCGATCGGGCCGATATCGCCGATGCCATACGGCCCTGGCAGCGACGTCGGGTGAAGCAATATGCCGCTTGCGCGAGAAAAGCGCATAACCTGCCTCGTGAACTAGGTGATGGAAACGGCTTTTATTCTACCATAGCTTTTTTTTAAACCGCACAGGCAAGCGTAGTGGCGCACGGTGGTTGTAATACCGCCTCCGGCGCGGGGTATGGGGCAGCCCGAAGACGTTGCAATGGCCCTCGGGAGCGGCGCAGCATGCTGTGCCACTGCCGAGGGCCATTGCGTACTTCGCATCTTTGCGGTTAAAACGCTTATCCTTGACGGAGCCAGCGAGGAGGCCGCGCACGAAGAAGCGCTGCAGCGAGAAGAAGACGATCAGCGGCAGCAGCATGGAGATAAAGGCACCAGCAGTAAGTAAATGCCAATCTTGGCCGCGGCTGCCGACCATCTCGGCGAGGCGCATGGTGAGCAGTTGTGTATTGGGCGTCGAGCCGATGAAGATCAGACCGACGAGGTAATCGTTCCAGACCCAGAGGAACTGGAAGATGGCAAATGAGGCCAGCGCCGGCACCGAAAGAGGCAGCACAAGCCGTGTGAAGACAGTAAAGGGCGTGGCACCGTCGATAAAGGCTGACTCAAAGATCTCGCGCGGCAGTTCGGCGATATAGTTGTAGAGCAAATACGTGGCTAGCGGCAGGCCAAAGCCGGTATGCGCCAACCAGAGTGCCAGAAAAGTGCCGTTGATCTGCAGCGAAGTGTAATCGCGCAAAATCGGGATCAGCGCGATCTGCAGCGGCACCACCAGCAAGGCGACTACAATGGCAAACAGCAAGCCACGCCCTGGGAAGCGCATCCAGGCGAAGCCATATGCAGCAAAAGCCGCAATCAGAATAGGGATGATCGTCGCCGGAATCGCCACCGTGAGCGAGTTCAGGAACGAACCGCTCATATCATTGCCCTGCTCGGTACGCTCGGTGCCGTCGGCGAGGGTATAGGTATACTGTTGGCCGGTGAGTACATTCTGATAATTCTCGAGCGTGAAACTCGTGTTAGTCGTCCACACCTGGGCTTGAAGCGAGACAATACGCTGAATACGACTGTACCATTGAGCCTGGCGACCATCGGCGAGCGTGATACCGTCGCGCAGTTGCTGGTCGGTGACCTGCTGGCCAAGCACCGTGATCGGCTGGTCGAGCGGTGTCTCGCGCCCCAGATCGATGCGCTCCACCTCTTCGAAGGCCTGATGCGGAAAAATCGTCCACCAACCGGAGGAGATAATATCGTCGCGGGTGCGGAACGACGAAACGAGCAAGCCGATGGTGGGAATCGTCCAGATCAGACAAACGAGCGCGAGGGTCACATTAACGATAATCTCGCTGATCAGCTTGTTGCGCTTTCCGCTGGCAGCGCGGGTCTGCGCCTTTGGTGCGGCGCTGGTAGCAGTGGTAGTGCTCATCGGAAGCCCTCCTGACGGTTCAGCTGGCGTAGATTATAGACAATCACCGGCGAGACAGCCAGCAAGAGCACGATCGCGACTCGCCGCGCCGTAGCCAAAGTTGCGATTGGTAAAGAATTCGCGATAGAACTGAGTAGCGATCACCTGGGTATCGTACTGGCCACCGGTCATTACCAGCACTACATCAAAAATCTTCAGCGAGAAGATAATAATCGTGGTGGTGACTGTCAGGATCGTGCCCTGAATCGACGGAATAGTGATGTTAAAAAAGCTTTGGACTTCAGTGGCGCCGTCGACGCGTGCAGCCTCGATCACATCAGATGGGATAGCCTTGATCGCCGAAGAGAAGATGACCATGGCAAAACCCGTCTGTAACCAGATCATGATTAAAATCAGAAAGAAATTATTCCATGGTTGGAGCAAGGTTGTCCAAGCCTGGGGCTGAAAGCCGAGGCCAGTCACCATCGCGTTAAGCAGGCCGATCTGCGACTCGCCGGGCGGGGCATAATAGTAAATGAAGCGCCAGATCACACTCGCGCCGACAAAGGAGATCGCCATAGGCAAAAAGATCAAAGCCTTGGCGAGGCTCTCGAAGCGGCTGCGGTCGGCGAGCACCGCAATCAGCAGGCCAGAGACGACGCAGCCGGCGGTGCCGAAAACCATCCAGAGGACATTGTTACGGAACGCGGTGAGCATGGTGCGCTGCGTAAAAACCTCGAGATAATTGCCGAGGCCGACAAACGTCCACTGCGACTGGTCGAAGGTTGAGGCCTGGAAGAGGCTCATGTAGCCGGTGCGCAGTGTAGGCAGAAAGAGGAACCAACCGAGCATAAAAAGTGCTGGGCCGACGAAAATCAGGGGTTGTAAGACGCGGCGTACTGTATCTGGCGTTTGTTCGACGACCAGGTTGGCGGTATAAAACAGCGCTGCGACACCACCTACGCCCCAGATAATCGCGACAAGCGCCGTGACAACTTTCGGCAGCGTGCTGTTACGCAAAAAATCGAAACCTAACCACATGATCGCCAGCGTGGCCCCCAAACCAGCGACGCCGATCAAGAGCTTGATCGGGTCGACGGCTGCGGTACTCGCTGGCGTCGCCTGTCGCTCCAGCTGCGTAGACGGTCGCATGCAAGTCTCCTTTGACGATAGATGGATTTGATGACCGGACGGGGCACAGCGTGCTGCGCCCTTAGACAGGTTCGCCAGTACGTGAGCGTTCTAGCGAACGTCAGGCTCAGGCAAGGGCTGGTGATGGCCAGCGGTCGCGGCGAAGCCGCGACCACTGACCATCACCAACGGCTTTTTGCAACCTTGTCTTACGGCAGTGTTAGTTGCTAGGCCAACCCGCCTCGATCTCTTCCATAGCCTGGTCGAGATCCACGGTGCCAGCGACATAGTCGGTCATGCCCTTCCAGAAGGTACCTGCGCCGACCTGGCCGGGCATCAGGTCAGAGGCGTCGAAGCGCACGCTCTCGGCCTGAAGCAGAATATCGGCGACGCTGCGATCGGTCTCGTTGCTGTACCACTCGAGGTTCGAGTCGTTGTGCGGTGAGGTGGCACCACCGGCCTTAACCCACTGCTCAACCGAAGCGGCGCTGCTGAAGAAGGACATCACGGCGCGCACCTCAGGCCGATCGGCGAAGGCCACCATCAGGTCGCCGGAGAAGAGCACCGGTTTGCCGAACTGCTCATCGAGCGGCGGCAGATAGAAAACGCTGTAGTCTTCGCCGGGGACAGCATCGGCTGGGAAGAAGCTGGTGATAAAGCTGCCCTGCTTGTGCAAGAAGCACTGCGGATCGGGGTCGGCGAACATCGGGGTCGGCGAGTCGCCGAAGCTGGTGGTGACGATAGAAGCGCGGCCACCGTAGACATACTGGTCGTTAAACCAGATAGTCGACCACTGCTCGACCGCATTCTTAACAATCGGGTCGGTGAAGTCGAGATCACCAGCGACCCAGGCATCGTAGTTCTCGAGCGAGGTGGTGCGCAGCATCATCTCTTCAGTCCAGTCGGTGGCGGCCCAGCCGGTAGCTGCGCCCGACTCGATGCCGATGCACCAGGGCGTACCGCCATCGGCGACGATCTGGTCTTGAAGTGCGGTCAGTTCCTCCCAGGTGGTGGGAATTTCGTAGCCAAGGCTATCGAAAGCGGCCTTGGGGTACCAGACCAGGCTCTTGGGGAAGGCGCGGTGCCAGACACCGGCCATGATCGGGCCGTCGGGGCCTTCGATGGTGGCGATGTCGAGGTAGCTCTGGGTGTAGTTCTCAGCCAGCCAGTCGGCGCTGATGTACTGCGAGACATCGACCACATTACCGGCGCGCACAAAGCTAGCGGCGAGGCCAGGCTGTGGGAAGTCGGCAATGTCCGGCGGGTTGCCGCCATCGACGCGAGCGGAGATCGTCGCTTCGAACTCTTTCGAACCCTCGTACTGGATATCGATGCCGGTGAGCTCCTCGAATTCGGCGACGGCGTTATCGAACTTTTGCGCGTCGGCGTCAACGAAGGGGCCGGTCATCGTGACCGCAGTGCCGTCGAAGTCGCCGTTGAAGGCAGCGGCGAGCTCGGCGCTGATGTTGGCGGCGTTCTCTTGCAGCGCAGTCATCGCGCTCTCACCTGCTGGCTCGGTGGCAGCTTCGGTGGGCGCAGCGGTAGCAGCACGGCCT
>JAAUTF010000073.1 GCA_012031775.1 Candidatus Altimarinota bacterium
ATATCGAAAGGAACTAAACCTATGTTGATCAATGGACGATCAACCGGCGTCGCAGTTGAAGATGCCACGAACCCGTCAGGTACGCTTTTATCGCTACAGCGTGGCTTGCGGCTGCTCGAAACGATTGCCTTGCTCAATGGTGAAGCGACCGCTAAAGTCCTTAGCCATCAAACAGGAATCAAGATCGGGACGTGTTATCACGTATTGCGCACGCTTGAGGAGGAGGGGTACATTGTGCGCATGCCTGGCGGTCGTTATGGTTTGGGAAGCCGGATTGCGTTTCTCTACGATAACCTGCGGGTTGCGCTGTCTCCTGCGCCAGAATTACTCGAGATCATGGCGCAGTTGCATATCAAAATTGGTGAAACAACCTATATTTCAGGCTGGTATGGCGATACGATTGTATTGCAACGCTATCTTGAAGGCTCAGAGGCAGTCCATGTTCGTTCGCTCGAGATTGGATACGCTGGCTTTGCCCACGCCCGTGCCTCGGGAAAGGCTATACTCGCCTATCTATCTGAAGATCGTATTCGTTCGTACTTTTCGATGCAGCCTCTGACACCCCGCACCGCCACAACGATTACCGACCTTGATCTGCTGATTGATCACTTGCGCAGTATTGTCCGTGCTGGTGTTGCGCTTGATCATGAGGAATTTTCTGAGGGCGTGAGTTGTATCGCAACGCCAATTTTCGATCGGCGACGCTTTCCAATTGGAGCATATACGGTTTCTATGCCGAGTATCCGCCTTGCTGCCCGTCGCACGGTGGTTACTACTTTATTGCTTGAAGCAGCAACGCAAGCCTCGGCTACACTTGGCTTTCGTGAGGCTTACCCACCGCCATCAGCTTTGCTTAAAACGCACGATTTCTAAAATATAGCAATCCTACATAGGGTGTGGTAAGAGCTGTGTCGTCGTGCGCGGCGTAGCTATGCACGACGACACAACCTTCTTCACAAACCATGTAGGGAGTATTATAGAGTGAACCTAAGCAGTTTGCGCAGAGGTGTGTGTGGTTGCTGATGGCTCCGTCACTAGCAACGACACTATCTCTAACACAATCTATAGACAAAACATGCAAACAACGAACAAAAGAACAACGCCACCAAGCACGTGTATACGCTGCGCCTATGTTCCTTTGTTCGACGTTCTTTTGTTCTCTCTCTATGTAGGATTATTATAATCCGCGATATTCATGTATTGTTATGGCCTGCATGGCCAAGCATTGCTATTGCAAAAATCGGTGTTCGGTCAGCAAGGAAGAGCTGTTATGACGATTGAACCTGGTCATCCAGTTGCGCTTTACACCACAATGTATCTGATTCGGCGTTTTGAAGAACAGGCGATTACGCTCTACCAGCAGGGCTTGGTGGGCGGGTCGCTGCACCCCTATATCGGCCAAGAAGCAGTAGCCGCCGGGGTGTGTGCGGCACTGCGTGACGATGATCTGATGACAATGACCTATCGTGGGCGCGGGCAGTTTCTGGCCAAAGGCGGTGATCCACGCGGCATGCTGGCCGAGCTTTTGGGGCGTGCTGATGGGGTGTGTCGAGGCAAAGGTGGCCCAATGCATCTCTGCGATCTCAGCCGTGGCATCATCGGCGCAAATGGCATTGTCGCAGGTGGTCTACCGATCGCGGTTGGAGCTGGCTTGGCCGCCCAGATCGTCAAGAGTGATCGCGTTGCGGTTGCATTTTTTGGCGATGGTGCGACGAATCAAGGAGCCTTTCACGAAGCGCTCAATTTGGCAGCAGTTTGGAAACTCCCCATCATTTTGTCTGTGAAAACAATGTCTACGCCGAAATGACCCCGATCAAGGCCACTGTCGCCGTGCAAGATCTGGTTGAACGAGCGAGAGGCCACGGCGTGCCGGGTGTCAGCGTCGACGGCAATGATGCACTAGCAGTGTACCAAGCGACCCACACAGCAGTCACGCAGGCGCGCAGCGGTGTTGGGCCAGTGTTTCTCGAATGTCACACCTATCGCCTGCTTGGCCATATGGTCGGCGATAGTGAGGTGTACCGCACAAAAGAAGAGGTTGCGCACTGGCGCTCACGCGACCCTCTCCAGACGCTGCGTGCTCAACTGCTTGCAAGCGGAACTGCAACTTCTGAGGCAATAGCAACGATTGAAAGCAAGATCGAAGGATTGCTGCAAGAGGCGGAACAGTTTGCCCGCGAAAGCCCGTTGTTACCCGCCGAAGCACTCGAACATGATGTCTGGGCGAATTGAAATCATAAAGGCCAGAGCATGCGCGAATTAACCTATGCCCAAGCACTCAACGAGGCACTTGCTGCCGAGCTCGAACGCGATCAAACGGTCTTCTTGATGGGTGAAGATATCGGCGTGTATGGCGGAGTCTTTAAGGTGACGCAAGGGTTGCTGCAACGCTTTGGATCCGAACGGGTGCGCGATACACCAATCTCGGAAGCTGGTTTTATTGGCGCGGGTTTAGGTGCTGCGGCCTGTGGATTACGCCCGGTAATCGAGATAATGTGGATTGATTTTACGCTGGTTGCTGCCGATCAGATTATTAACCAGATTGCTAAGGCCCGCTATATGAGCGGTGGCCAGATCAAGGCTCCGCTGGTAATTCGTACCCAGGGTGGCGGCGGACGCGGTAATGGAGCGCAGCATTCGCAAAGCCTAGAAGCACTCTACTGCCATATTCCGGGCCTGAAGGTTGTAATGCCTTCGACGCCTGCTGACGCCAAGGGTTTGCTGATTGCTGCCATCCGCGACGATGATCCGGTGCTGTTTATCGAGCACAAAATGTTGTACGCCACGCGTGGTATGACACCAACAAGCGCTGAACCAATTCCACTTGGGCGCGCTGCAACCCTCCGTACTGGTAAACATGTCACGCTTCTGAGCTGGTCACGTACGGTGCAGTTTGCGCTGCAAGCCGCTGATGCGCTGGCTGCCGAAGGACTTGAGGCCGAGGTGATCGATGCTCGATCCTTGGTACCATTCGACTGGGAAATGCTCTATGCCTCGGTGCGTCGCACCCATCGGCTGGTAATTGCCCACGAGGCTCACCTGAGTTTTGGCCCAGGTGCCGAGTTTGCCGCACGGGCACAAGAGGTTGTCTTTGATTATCTTGATGCGCCCGTGCTGCGCGTTGGGGCGCGTGATATTCCTGTCCCTTATAGCAAACCGCTCGAAGCGCTAACGCTGCCCGGCCCCGCCGAGATTATTGCCAAGGTGCAGGAAATGTTTTAGCGGTAAGGGTTCGCCGATGTTGTTTCATGCCCAGGTTGTGGTTCATTTCCCACCAACTATCGATCCTGCGCTCCAGGCCGAACTGATAGCCCATGAGATCGAGCGCGGTGTCGAACTGATGCAGGCTGGTAAGCTGGTGCATATTTGGCGGATTGTTGGAAAAACGGCCAATTACAGTCTTTGGAAGGTCGATTCGCATGCTGAATTGCACACACTACTTACGTCGTTGCCACTATTTCCGTATCTGGAAATAGCGCTGACGCCGCTATGCGAACATCCAGTTGCGCTTCAGGCAGCAACCATCGAAAGGTAAGTAAGATGTTTTTAGGAGTCTGGCATACCTCGTGGACAGTCGCCGACCTTGAGCGTTCAATTGCGTTTTACACCACAGTGCTCGAACTGGAACTTGTGGCGACGCAGACGCAGGACAACGAATATACTCGCACGTTTATTGGTATTCCTGACGCAGTGTTGAAGGTCGCGCTATTTGCATTGCCAGGTATCCCGGCCGGGCCGTCGCGTCACATCCTTGAACTGGTCGAATATGTGGTGCCGCGTGGCGTGCAGCTTGATCTGCGGACGTTTAATATTGGTTCAGCTCACCTCTGTTTCTATACCGATAAAATTCACGAGCTCTTCCCGAAATTAGTTGAACGTGGCGTTGTTTTTCGCTCGCCACCCGTCGAGATCACCGCTGGGGTTAATCGTGGGGGTTATAGCTCGTATTTTCACGATCCCGATGGCGTAACGCTCGAATTGCTGCAACCACCACCGGGCCGACTCTAGCAGTTCTTTATGCTTCGTACTGTGGGTGGGTGGGCATGTCGCAGCTACACCGCAACGTGCCACACAGCCTAGCCTTGTGTACAAACCTGTAAGGGTTGCTCTAGAGCAGAACCTCCGAGGCACGTATGGCGATCTTGAGCGGTCAAGTGGCGATTATTACCGGTGCCGCACGCGGAATTGGGGCGGGCATTGCCGAACTCCTGGCGCAGCACGGAGCAACCGTGCTCATTAGCGATGCCAATGCCGAAGGCGCTGCCATTTTTGCGGCCCAACTACAGGCGCAAGGCTATAGTGCTGTTGCGCAACGCACCGATGTTACTAGTGCCGCAGACCGCCATGCTCTCGTTGCCAATACGCTGACGCAGTTTGGGCGGATCGATATTCTCGTCAACAACGCCGGGGTGTTAGCACCTGTCACGCTCGACGAGATGACCGAGACGGAGTGGGATCGGCTGATGGGCATTAACCTGAAAGCAGCCTTCTTCTGCGCTCAAGCGGTGGTTCCGACCATGCGGGCCGCCCAACGCGGACGAATCATCAATATTGCTTCAATGTCGGCTCGCACTGGTGGTCTGGCGTCGCCAATGCATTATGTGACCGCCAAGACTGGCATGCTCGGCCTAACGCGCGGCCTTGCCCGGCTAGTGGCACCCTTTGGCATTACTGTCAACAGCATCTGCCCAGGGTTTATCGAAACCGACATGGCGACCGTCTGGACGCCAGAAACTCGCGAGCGTCTGGTTGCGACAATTCCGCTGGGGCGCTTTGGGACATCGCACGATGTGGCTGGCGCAGCTTTCTTTCTCTGTAGCCCATACGCCGATTATGTCACGGGTATCACCTTGGATGTAAACGGTGGAAGCCATATTCAGTGAGCTCTTGGAGAACAGCAGTATGTCGACGGTACAGACAGCTAACCAACGCCCACTGCACGATACGGTGGCGGTTGTAACTGGCGGTGGGCGCGGGATTGGCCGGGCGATTGCGCTGGCTTATGCCCAGGCAGGTGCCCATGTGGTGCTGGCGGCTCGCTCAATCGAGCACCTGCATACAACTCAGGCAGAGGTTGCCGCGCTCGGTGGCCAGGTGTTGAGTATTGCAACCGATGTTACTCAGCCAGATAGTGTTGCAGCGCTCGCCAACCAGACACTAAACCATTTCGGGCGCGTCGATGTGCTGGTGAACAACAGTGGTGTTGGTGGGCCCTCGGGGTCGCTCTGGGAGCTTGATTTAGCTGATTGGGAAGCGACCTTCGCCGTGAATGTGACTGGGGTTTTTCTATGTTGCCAGGCATTTTTACCAGCAATGATCGCGCGGCGGAGCGGCTCGATTGTGCTGATTGGCTCGGTGACCGGCAAACGTCCGTTGCCGGGGCGCACGCCATATGCCGCCAGTAAGTTGGCATTAGTTGGGTTACTGCGCACACTGGCATGGGAAATTGGGCCGCATGGTTTGCGGGTCAATCTGATTTCGCCTGGGCCAGTCGAGGGCGAGCGGATTGAGTGGGTGATTCAGAAGCAAGCCGAACTACAGGGTGTTAGTCTTGAAACAGCGCGCCGCGCCTTTACCAACGATCTACCCCTTGGTCGCTTGCTGCGTGCCGAAGAGATTGCAGCAACGGCATTGTTTCTTGCCTCCGACCAGGCCGCCGGAATTACCGGCGAGGATATTAATGTGGCGGCTGGGATGGCAATGTATTAACGAATTGGTACGCCTCAGCAGATCGTTTTTTCACGATACACAACTGATCTCTCATCAAGAATAGGGGGCAATGCAATGGCGCAACGACTGATTGATCTCAGTCAGGAGATTTTCGAAGGCATGATACTGTGGTCAGGCCACCCACCAACCCGCATTACAATCAATGCAACCCACGAACAGACGGTTGGTAGGTTTGAACCGCCATTCAGTTACACGTCAGAGATTATCGAACTTTCGACCCACGCTGGTACCCACGTCGATTCGATTAGTCATATTGATCCCCATCCCGACGCGCCAGCGATCGATCAGATTCCAATCGATTGGTTCTACACATCGGCGATTTGTATCGATCTGTCGCACCTCCCACCGCGCACGCTCTATAGCGTCGACGATATCCGCGCCGCATTAGAACGGTATCAATTAACGATCCACCCCGGCGACACGGTGCTGATTTACTCGGGCCATTACACCCGTACCCGCGACACCGCTGCTTATGCGACCGAGTATTCGGGCCTGAGCCGTGAAGCTGCTGAGTTTATCTATGCACAGGGGGCGATCAATATTGGGGCCGAAGCTCCAAGTGTCGATGTTGCTGGAACAACTAGCTATCCGGCCCATATTGTTTGCCGCGAGATGCAGCGCCTGAATACCGAAAATCTAGGAGATCTGCGGGAAGTGGCTGGACGACGGTTTCAGTACATCGGTTTCCCTCTGCTTATTCGTCAGGGTAGTGGGTCTCCGATTCGGGCGGTGGCAGTGGTTGATGAATAATCTACGTGACAGTTTGGCAATGGCACCCCATTTACAGAAAGGAAGAGTATGAAACCGCCGAATTTCCACTACTTTGCCCCAACAGCGCTTGAAGATGCGCTTGTTCTGTTGGCTCAGCACGGTGCCGAAGCCCGCATTCTGGCGGGCGGCCAAAGCCTTGTTCCACAAATGAATATGCGTCGAGTACGCCCGGCAACGTTGATCGACATTAATCGTATTGCCAACTTGGCGTATGTTCAGCCGACAACCACTGGTATTGCAATTGGCGCGTTAACTCGCACTACAACACTTGAACACGATGCGTTGATTGGCAGTCGGCAACCACTGATCGCTGAGGCGGCGCGTTACATTGGCTACCCAGCGATTCGTAACCGTGGTACGCTTGGGGGCAGCTTAGCGCACGCTGATCCAAATGCCGAGCTGCCGCCAGTGATGTTGGCCCTCAACGCTGAGATCGAGGTTCGCCAGCACGGAAGTAGCCGAACCATCACCGCCGCCAATTTCTTCCAGGGGCCGGCGAAAACTAGCCTAACCACCGGTGAATTGATTAGCGAGGTGCGTATTCCGGATCTTCCGCCGGGAGCTGGCTCAGCCTTTATCGAAGTGTCGCGCCGCGAAGGTGGTTATGCAATCGTTGGGGTCGCGGCGGTCGTGGTGCTCAATGCCGACCGAAGCATCGCCGAGGCACGGGTGGCATTGTGTGGCGTTGGCCCAACCCCGCTACGCGCTACCCAAACCGAACAGGGCAGCATCGGTCAACCGGCAAACGCCCACACATGGGCGGCCGCAGCAACAGCTGTTCAGCACGAGATCATTAACCCGCCCGATGATCTGCACGGATCCGCCGATTACCGCCGCCATTTGGCTGCTGTGTTGGTCGAACGAGCCCTTACGAGCGCCGCAGCACGAATATAAAGGAGCAATATACCCATGGAAGAACAGACCATACCTCTGCGTGTAACCGTTAATGGCACCGTCTATCGCCTGCTGGTTGAGCCGCGTCGCTTGTTATCCGATGTCATCCGCGAGGATATTGGGCTTACCGGTACCAATTTAGGCTGCGAACACGGGGTGTGTGGTTCATGTACGGTGCTGATCAATGGGCAAAGCGCCCGTTCATGCCTGATGTTTGCTGTTCAGGCCGATCAAAGCGAGATCACGACCGTCGAAGGGTTAGCAAAAATGGCCAGATGCACGCCCTTCAAACTGCTTTTTGGGAGAAACAGGGGTTACAGTGTGGCTTTTGTACACCTGGTTTTCTGATGGCCTCGTGCGAACTGCTTCAAAAAAATAGCTCACCGACCGAAAGTGATATTCGTCAGGCGCTAGCTGGCAATATCTGTCGCTGCACGGGCTATCAGCATATTGTCGAAGCAGTTGCCGCCGCCGCGAACGCTATGGAAACTGCGCAGGCCGACGTATCCTGATTTAATGGAATATACTACAAAAGAGGGGATAGCATGACAACCACACCGGAATTTAAATGGGTTGGTAAAGATATTAAGCGTCGCGAGGATCCGTCGTTGCTGATGGGAACCGCCAAATATACTAACGATGTTCAGTTGCCTGGTATGCTGCATACAGCTGTGCTACGCAGCCCCTATGCCCATGCCCGGATTATCAACATTGATACTAGTGCCGCCAAACAACTGCCAGGTGTCCACGTAGTGCTGACGGGGCGTGAAGCAGCTGAGATTCTCAACCCGGTGCCGGCCTTCTGTGCCGAGCCGGTGGTTGAGCACGCCATTGCGATTGAAAAGGTGCGCTACGCTGGTGAAGCCGTGGTCGCGGTAGCAGCTGATACCCGCTACATTGCCGAAGATGCCCTTGATCTGATCAATATCGAGTGGGAGCTATTGCCGCCTGTGGTCGATATGCTCGCCGCCATGCAACCTGATGCACCACTGGTTCACGAGAACCTGAAATCAAACGTTGTCTTTGATCATACCTTTGTGTTCGGCGATGTGGCTGCCGATTTTGCCCGCGCCGATCGGGTGATTAAGCGACGACTCCGTTGGCCCCGCGCTACGGCTGCCCCTATGGAACCCTCAGGCGCGGTTTGCTCCTACGATCCTGGTAGTGGCCGGATGGAGGTCTGGTCAAACACGAATATGCTCAACTTTGTCGCCTGGGTAATCGCCTCCACCTTAAAACTCCCGCCGCATATGGTCAACTTTAACCCGATGTATGTCGGGGGCAGCTTTGGCAGTAAGCATGTGTTGGGTAAAGTGATCGGGATTGCCGGGGCGCTCTCGAAAATGACGGGCCGACCGGTTAAGTTTATGGAAGACCGAATCGACAATCTGACTGCCAATGATAGCCATGCTGCAGATCGTATTTACGATGCTGCGTTGGCGCTGACCAACGATGGTACATTTTTGAGCGTGCGTCTTAATACCTTTGACGATTATGGTGCCTATTTTATGTTCGCAATCGCCGGTAATACCAATGTCATGGCACAGGCGATTGGGCCATATAAGATCAATAGCGTCGAGATGGATATTAAGGCGATTTTGACGAACAAAAATCAGCAGACGGTCTTTCGCGGAGCTGGTTCGGATGTCAGCAATTGGGTGCTAGAACGCTTGGTTGATGCCGCTGCCGATGAATTAGGAATCGATGGAATTGAACTGCGACGGCACAACTTTATTCAGCCAGACCAGTTCCCTTACAAAATCCCCACGGGCAACTACTATGATAGTGGGAATTACGCCGGAGTGCTCGATATGGCGCTGGCGAATGCTCAACTCGATCATTGGCGAGCTGAGCAGGTGCGTTTGCGGTCTGAAGGACGCTACATTGGCATTGGCCTGGTGTCGGCGCAGCAACGCAGTACCTATAGTGCGACCGAGTTCTGGTTTCATAACCCAGCCCCGGCAAGCGGCTTAACTACTACCCCCGAAAGCGTGCGCATCGGTATTGGGCCTACCGGTGGGTTCAACGCAACGCTGTTCTCAACCTTCTGGGGCAACAGCCCCGAAACGGTGGTGGCGCAGGCGATCGCCGAAGAGTTCGATGTAGATCCGAGTGACGTGAATATCTCTTACGAGAGCACGCGTCATGGTTTGCCAAGCGCCGGGCCGGGTGGGAGCCGCCTGACGGTGATGCTTTCGGGAGCGGTTCGTGGTGCGGCTACCAAGGTCAAGGACAAAATGTTCAAAATTGCGGCGCACCTGCTCGAAGCCAACGCCGACGATATGGAACTGCGCGCTGGGCGGGTGTGGGTGAAGGGTTTGAATGACGAAAAGTATTCGCTGAGCATTGCCGATATTGGCATGAAAGCGTACTGGCACAAATTCGATCTGCCGCCCGACATGGAGAGTGGGTTAGAGGGAAGTTTCACCTACGATCATCCTTTTTCCTCGCCCCCGAACGCCGAGCGTACCGATCTGGGCGCGTTTTACCCAATGATGGGCAATGCGGTTCACATCGCAATCGTCGAAGTCGATGTAAAAACCGGCAAAGTCGCCTTCCTCGATTTTATCGCGGTACACGATGTTGGCACTGTGATGAATCCTCGGGCGTTACAAGGCCAGATCCGCGGTGGCATTGCTCAGGGCATCGGGATTGCATTGCTCGAAGAGATGCGCTATGGCCCCGATGGGCAAAATCTTAGCTCCACATTTAACGACTACCTGCTGCCCTCGACACTCGATATTCCGAATATTAAAGTTTTCCATCATGTCACACCCTCGCCCTTTACAACTTATGGAGTTAAAGGTGGTGGTGAAGGTGGCCGGATGGTCGCCCCGCCAGCGGTAACACGAGCTATTGAGGATGCCCTGACGCCGTTTGGTATCCAGATTAGCGAACTGCCGATCACGCCAGAGTCGATTGTGAAGGCGATTGCCGCTGCTAATGGTGCCTAACTCAGGCATTTCGCTTATGGGTGATTGTGGTGGGCTGCGACCGATGAGCGCAGCTCATTACAATCGCTGAGAAATATCGGCTGCCCCACGCGCTGCCGATCGGCGAGCGCTCGCAACGCCAGTTTACTCTACGTTACACCGGCACCGGCGTTCACGGCCCTTTCTCGTGACGGCTCCCATGCTGCGAGCAGTGCCACTCGGCAGGCTGCACGCGCTGCACCCCATCCGCTCCGCCTGTGCAAAACAATCACGATCGCGGTTCGTTGACGTTGCGCCGTCGCACTGGTGACGACAGAATGAGCGATGTGGTGACGTGACCATATGGCAGCAGCCGATCGACGATCTGCTCTAGATGCGCTGTCGAAGTCGCCGTCACCCGTAGCATATAGCTGTCTTCGCCGGTAACGCGGTGGCACTCGATCACCTCGTCGATCGCTGCAATACCCGCGCTCACTTGCGGCGCGGTCTCCGCCACACCGCTGATGCGAATCAGGCAGTGAACCGGCAAACCAAGCCGGCTTGGGTCGACGAGCGCGTGATAGCCCTCGATCACGCCTAGCGCTTCCAGACGCCGCACTCGTTCGGCCACTGCGGTGCCGACAGTCCGATCAATCGCCCGAGCGCGCTGTAACTGTGGCGCGCATCCTGCTGCAGATGGACTAGGAGCTTCCAGTCGATGCTATCAAGATTACGTTCCGATCGTAAAGTCATACTGCATTTTAGCATACGATCAGAAAGCTATCGACCGTCATTTCTTTTGGCTGCCTCTCTGGATTTCTGCCGTCGCAGCCTACAATTGAGCAGAGAAGAATTGTGGCAATTGCTACAAATAAGAAACAAAGGAGCCATCAATGACGATGACACCGCCTTCTATCAGCGCCCCGATCTACAGCGAGCAAGACCACCACACCTGGGCAGCGCTCTATGCACGCCAACTGCCGCAGGCCGAACAACGCGGTTGCCGCCTTTTTCGCGACGGTTTGCAACGCCTGCGGCTTGATCCGCAGCGTTTGCCCGACCCCTGCGACGTCAGCGATCGTCTGTTTGAATTGAGCGGCTGGACGCTTGGCGACGCGCAGAACGCCTACCTCGGGCCGACCGAATGGTTCGAGCATATCGCCGAGCGCCGTTTTCCCGTGACGAACTACATCCGCCAGCCGCACGAGATCGATTTCACACCACTGCCCGATCTCTTCCACGAATATTTTGGCCATCTGGCCTTTTTTACCGACCGCCGCTTTGGCGACATCGCACAGGCCTTTGGGCCGCTCTACCTCGCCGCCGACGAGCGCCAGCGCCTGGAGATAGCGCGACTCTGGTGGTTCACCACGGAATTTGGCCTGCTGTACGAAGATGGCGAACTACGTGCGCTTGGTGCTGGTCTGCTCTCCTCGATCGGCGAGATGCAGAAAGCCTTTGCGCCCGCGACACAGCGTATCCCCTTCGCTATCCGCCGCGCTGCCGAGACCGCATCTGCCGTGTATGAGATGCACCAGATCTACTTCATCCTCGACGGCGTCGAACAGATCGTGGCTATCATTCGTCAATATGCTACAGATGAGGGCCTGCCGATTCCCGCGCTGTAGCGTCTATGCTCGGCTATCGCGGGTAAGGCCCCCGGGTGCCGAGCAAGCCCCAATTACTCACGACATACAGTACCTTTAGACTAGTACACGTCGGCGGAAGCCCACCCCGATTTTGAAGCGGGCTTTAGCGCACTATAGTCAGGTATTCGCCGCATACGAACGTACGCTTTAGCGTGCCCGTTGGGGATGCAACACTCGCTGCGCTGCTGCGTAGATCATGCCGGAGGCGTCGTTCTACTCTCGTGGCAGAAAGAATTACCATGCGCAGCACTAAAAATGCCCTCTGGTTTCTCGGCTCGCTCGGCGTTGGTCTCTTGTCGATCGTGATTGGGTTTATGAACTTGCTCGAGTTTCCTACCGAAGCGCGCGCCAGTGCAGGCCTCACGCAGTTGCCGATTGTGAACAGCCGCACACTTAACAGCTTGCCCGCCGGTAGCCGTGTGTTCGTCGAGGGCCGCATCAGCGCGCGCAACACCGTCGCAGACTTCGACTTTGTCGCTTATCAGCGCGAGGAATACCGCGGCCGGCGCTATGGCGGTTCGTCATTCCGCAACCGCGAGATCTGGCGCAAAGACGAGCAGCTTACCCCGAAGTTGCAGCTCAGCGTCGGCGGCACCTATCTCTGGGTCAGCAACACGAATTACACGCTTGACACAGCACCCTCGTTTTATCAGACCAGTAAAACGTTGAGCTGGGATGGGGCGACGAACGAGGGCACAAAGCGGTACACAGGCTTTCGTCACAACGATACCGTTGCGGTAGTCGGTATCCTTCAGGGCAGCGGCCGCTCGCGCGTGATCGTCGCCGAAGTCTTACATGGCGGCAGCGCGACCAGCTACATCGCAGCACAGCAGCAATCCGCGCAGACGATGCCCTTCGCCGGGATCGGCTTTATCGGCTTCGGCCTGCTGCTTGCCGGTATGGCGCTCTGGCCGCTGCTGCGCATATAAACCCGGGCGCGGAGGGTGGCGCGCAAACCGTCACCCTCCGCGCACTGGCATAATCCTGCCGGTTCGCTGCTGCTAATCACGCCGATTATCGCCGAGCGCTACAAAGACCCCCAGCCCAATCAGCGACCAGCCGGTAAAGCGGCGCTGGCCACGCTGCCAGCCGGGATGCTGTTGAATCCACTGCCCGAATGGCCCGGCAAAACAGGCCACGATCACATCAGCACTGGTGTTCAGTGCCACCGAGATGCTTCCCAGCAAGAAAACTGTGGGATGGCGGCCTGATATGGATCGATGAACTGGGGCAGAAATGCCAGAAAGAACAGCGCTGTTTTTGGGTTGAGCGCCTCGGTCACAATGCCCTGATGGAAAGCACGTCGCGCCTTAAGCGGTACGCCGCTGGCGTCAACATCGGCAAGCGCGTGGTTGCCCCGCAACGTTCTAATACCAAGATAGATCAGGTAGATCGCGCCAGCATACTTCACCAGATCGAACGCCAGCGCCGATGTCGCTAGAATCGCCGAGAGACCAAGTGCTGCCGCAAGCACATGGGCCATCCCACCTACCGCCGTGCCGAACGACGATGCGATGCCTTCGCCACGCCCACCATGTAGGCTTCGTGTCAGCACATAAAAAATGCCAGGCCCTGGTGTGATCGCCAATACAAATGCCGCCGCCAGAAACACCCCGAACAATTGTATGTCGAGCATTGCGTCCCCTTGTCAAAATAGCCATTTTACAAGTAAATTACAAATCTCTCAATTGACGCACGCTGTTAATGCCGCTATAGTGCCTGCGGAAGCATGTCGCGCTTCTATATCTGGATTTTACTTCTACGCCATGGTCATTCGTCGTCTGTTTGTTATGCGCTCGCTGCTCGTTGTGCTGCCGCTGCTTCTGGCCGCGCTGCTTGTGCTGGTTTGGCGCACGCAGGCCGCCGCGCTGCCGCCGGCTTCGGGTTTGCGACGGCTGCGATGCTCACCTTCGGCACGGGCGAGGGGCTGACGGCGCGGGTGCTGCAGCTCACGGCTTTGATCACGATCCTGTCGCTGGCGCCGGCGATCCTGGTGATGTGCACGAGCTTCACGCGGATCATCATCGTGCTGGCGCTGCTGCGTCAGGCGCTGGGGACCCAGGCGCTGCCGCCGTCGCAGGTGCTCGTGGGGCTGGCGTTGTTCATGACGTTTCTGGTGATGGCCCCGACGTTCGACCGCATCAACCGCGAGGCGATCATCCCGATGCAGAGCGGGCAGATCAACCAGATCGAGGCGTGGGAGGCGGCCAAGCAGCCGCTGCGCGACTTCATGTTCGATCAGATCGAGTACGCGGGCAACTGGGACTCGGTCTACATGATCCTGAGCTACCGCGGGGTGGACACGAGCGTGCCCGAACGGCTGACACGGGCCGATGTGGACATGCTGACGCTGGTGCCGGCGTTCATCCTGAGCGAGCATGAAGATCGCGTTTCTCATGGGCTTTCGCCTGTATTTGCCGTTCCTCATC
>JAAUTF010000074.1 GCA_012031775.1 Candidatus Altimarinota bacterium
GGTACCTGGGAACAACCCATAACCAATCATTTCTTGCGCGATTTTGGCATCATGCCCTAGCTCGGTTTTCGTATACAATAGGAGTATGGACTACACTATCCGCGCGGTTGAGGCGCACGAGGACTATAACGCCATCGAGCAGTTGCAGATGGACGCCTGGAATATGCCCGAGCGCGAAGTGGTGCCGCTCAATGCGCTGATCACCGCGCAACGCAACGGCGGCCTGGTGCTCGGTGCCTTCCACCACGAACGCTTGATCGGCTTTGTCTATGGGTTTCCTGGCCTCACGCCACAGGGCATGCTCAAGCATTGCTCGCATATGCTCGCTGTTCACCCCACGTTCCGCGACCGGCATATTGGCTATGCGCTCAAACTCGCCCAGCGTCAGCACGTACTTCAACAAGGTATCTCGCTGATCACCTGGACATATGATCCGCTTGAGGGCCGCAACGCCTTTTTGAATATCCATCGCCTCGGCGGCGTTAGCCGCACCTATATCCGCAATATTTATGGCGAGAGCCGCAGCGGTATCAACGCCGGCCTGCCCACCGATCGCTTTCTTGTCGAATGGTGGATCGATCGCACCCACGTTGCCGAGCGCCTCAATAGCTCAGTTGCCGTCACGCAGCCTACTGGCTTGCCCCAGCTCGACCCGCTCTTGCCGGACGAATACGCGCTGCCGCATGGCTCGCCCTTTCTGCTGCGCTTTCCTGCTAATCTGCAGGCCTTAAAACAGAGCGACCCTGAACGCGCACGACGCTGGCGCTTTGGCCTGCGCGGCCTTTGCGAGGCGGCTTTTGCCCAGGGCTATCATATTGCCGATGTCCTACGCGACGGCGACGAACGCTTCTACGTGCTTAAAAAAGAAGATAGTGTGGCCGCTGTTGGCGACATTGCCACCAGCAGCGATCACAACCAATCCTCTTTCTCCAACGCTCCCGCATGATTCAGACCGCTCTGCAGCTCTACACCGTGCGTAGCTTTACCGCACGCAATATGCTGGCGACGATCCGCCAGATCGCTGCAATGGGCTACACCGCTATCGAACTGGCCGGTCTTGGCGACGCTAGCCCGCGCCAGATCCGCCATACCCTCGACGATTGCGGCATGCTCGCGCTCGGTGCCCATATTCAGCTCGCCGATCTCGTGCAGCGGCGCTATCAGATCCTCGCCGATGTGCAAACCATCGGCTGTGCCTTCGTCGTGGTGCCCTGGGTGCCCGTGCAGTATCGCCAGTCGCCCGATGCGGTGCAGCGCCTCGCCGAAACACTTAACCAGATCGGCCTTGATCTTAAAACCGAAGGCTTTCATTTCGCCTATCATAACCACGACTACGAGTTTAAACCCCTCGCCAATAGCAATATGTGGGATCTGCTTGTCGCTGCGCTCGACCCACGCTTTGTTACTTTTGAACTCGACCTCTACTGGGCACAGTTTGCCGGCTATAAACCGCTCGATCTGATCGAGTCGCTCGCCGGTCAGATCCCGCTCATCCATTTTAAAGATATGGCCGCCGACCATACCCGCGCCGATGTACCACTGGGCGTGGGCATAATGCCCTGGAAACAGATTCTTGCCGCTTGTGAGGCCGCAGGCACTCGCTGGGCGATCGTCGAGCAAGACCACCCGCGCAATCCTATGGTCGATGTACAGACCAGCCTGGCCTTTCTGCGCGAACTGAAGCCTTAGAGTTATGGCCGATAGCTGATGTTTACAAGCCAAAAGTTGTGATCTGTATCCCTATGCGTTTTCCGCTCTTCGATCAGCTCGATTCGCCCGCGCGTTTTGTCGCTGTCGTTCCTGGCCGCCTGCACCCCGATGGGCAGCGTTACTTGCCCCTGATTGTGCTGACGCTGCTATCGACCGCAAGTGATGCTATCACGCCGCCCGACCTGCAGCTGGGTGTTGTTGATCGTCATCATCGTGTCGATCAAACTCTCGTCGATAGCAGCGGCAGCGCACGCCTGATCTGCGCGCTCAACACATTGCGCCTGCAGCAAGAGCCGTTTCAGCTCGGTCTGCAGCCCGAGAGCGGCTGGCAGCTATCGCGCATCAGTACCGCGCCTACAGTGTTTGCGCGTGTGCTTGCCGTGCCGACCTGGGAGTTCGCCGCCGAATATTTGCCCTTCGAGCGCCTCTATGTCGAACTGCTGCTCGATATCGGCGGCGGTGTTGTTGGCATGCGCACCAGCCTCACCGCCACTTCGATCGCCGCTTCGCTCGGCACCACACACATTTCCCCCGGCGACTACGTGGTTCTAGAGCGCCCGCGCATCGACATTCTGACGTGGGATGCAAGAAAGGCGTGATATGCCCCGCCAGGCCTACGCAATTCCACGCGGCATCGTTCTCGGCTCTTACGCTGTCTCTTCTGAATTCTAACCCCTGACTTGCTGACTCTTGAGTCTACAGCACCGATGCTTGCCATTCGATCCAGTTGGCGTGCCCGGATGTCAGCGCTAAGAGCTGCTCGCTGGACTCATCGGCTGTGTAGCGCGTCAGCCGCAGCTCCGGCCAGCTCTTTGCCCTTCGCAGCCGATACGGTAGATCGTTCGCCGCTTGGCAGCTGCGTGCAAAAGGGCATCGAGCTGCGCCCGGGCGGCGGGCGGGAACTGGTAAACAACAAAGGTATGAAAAACGCAGGGCGTGACATCTTCCGGGAGTGCCGCCAGCAGATCGGGCAGCAGTTCGAGCGCATCGCCCGCGATCAGCGGTGGCGGGTTGCGCCGTGCCAGCTCGATCGCTGCCTTTAGATTGGCGAAACGCTGTGTATGCTCTGGCCAGATCAGCGCTTCCAACCAGCGCACCGCGTCTTCATCGTGTACATCGATCGGGTTGAGGTCGACGCCGACACGGCTCGCTACCGCCGGAAAGGTCGCTGGCAGCGGCGGGCGATGCGGCCCGCGCAAGGTCGTGCGCAGCTGCACCGAAGAGTCGTGCAGGCCCAGCTGTCGTCCATCCTGACCTTGCGCTTGCGCCATCTGCGCTTCTGAGTCCTGAGTCTTGAATTCTGCATCCTGTTCGACGCTGGCATACCAATAGCCATAACGATCGAAATGAAGGTTCAGCCCCGCGCTCGGCCCGATCTCGATCAGCGCCAATGGTCTCTTGCCGCCGCGCGCGGCCACTGTCGCGAAGGCTGGCAGCAGCAGCGTGCAGCGCCGCACCTCGTTGGTCTGCGTTATCTTCGTCGTTAACAGTTCGCGAGTCCGCTCTTCGTTGCGCAGACAGAAAGCGCGAAACAGCCCAAATAGCGCCGCGTCCGGCGCGCGCTCCCCACCAAGATTCGGGTAGTACGCCGCCAGATCTTCTGAATCCTGCATCCTGCGTCCTGAATCCTGTGCCAAAAGCAACATCTGCACTGCCGCAAACAACATATTCGGTGGCGGCTGCCCGGCTCGCGTTGCCAGCGCCAAATCGATCAGTGCGTTGTCCTCGGCGATACGTGCGGAAAGGTGATGGTACAGCGGCGATGCACCACCGTCAGTATTCTGCACAAAAACGTGAAACGCAGCGGCGATCGTCGTGTGGTTGCGCTCAAGTGGGTTGAGGCTCATAGGGTGATCCTCCGCTACGCTCTGTTCGGAATGACACAGCGGGGCGCTCCGCTTCGTGTTCTTCATGCTCTTCGTGGCTACAATAGCTCGGCTACCCACGCTGCGCAAGCGCCACAAACGTGCGCGGCTCCGGCCCAATGTACTCGGCCTCTGGGCGCATAAGCCGCGGCGTATCGAGTTGCTCGCGGATGTGCGCAACCCATCCTGCCATCCGTGCCGCCGCAAAAGCGACAGTGAAGAGGTCGAGCGGCAGACCGAGCGCATACAGCAGCGGCGCACTGTAAAATTCTACATTTGGGTACAGCGTGCGCGCCTGAAAATGCGGGTGCTGCAGCACGTGTTCCGCCACCGCCTCAGCCACCGCGTGGCCGCGCCCATCCACACCTGCTTGCTGCGCCAGGGCCGCCGAATGATGACGCAACCAGCGCACCCGTGGGTCTGCAACCTTATAGATACGGTGGCCGACGCCCATGAGGCGCTCTTTGCGATCGAGCATGCCCGCGATATGCGCTGGCACCCGATCTGGCGTTTCAATCGCAAGAAAGGTGCGCATTGCGTACTCATTCGCACCACCGTGCGCCAGGCCCTTTAGCGTTGCTAGTGCGGCATCGATCGCCGCATACAGATCGTTCTGCGTGCTCGCCACCACGCGCGCTACAAATGTGCTCACGTTCAGGCCGTGCTCCGCCAGCAGCACCATGTAACAATTCAGCGCGGCGACCTCCACCGTGCTCGGTGCGCGCCCGTGCAGTGTCAGCAGCATATTCGCCGCATGCCCTAGCGCCGGGTCGGGCGTTACCGGCGTTAGCCCTTGGCGCAACCGCGCCCAGGTTGTTAACAGAGTCGGCAGCCGTGCCGCTAGCCGCAGGCCGTCATCGTAGATGGTTTGTGGGAGCAGCAACGTCGGCTTGTGCTGCCCCGCTAACGCTGTCACGATCAAGCGCGCCGCATCCATGCCGTGCAGGTTCCGCGGCAGCGAGCGCAGTAACACGAGCTCCTCATCGCGCAGCACCCGCTCTTCTGCCAGTGCCACACTCATGGCTGCCAGCTCAGAGGCCCGGGGTAGACGACCGTACCATAGCAGAAAGAGCACTTCTTCCCAGCTTGTGTGCTCCGCTAGCTCCTGCACACTGTAGCCGCTGTAGCTCAGGCGGCCCGCTGTGCCATCGATCGCGCCGAGCTTGGTGTGCGCCACAATGGTGCCATCCAAACCGATACTCTGCATAGCTTCCTCCACACTGCTTTTCCTGCCTTCTAGCTTCTATCTGAGCATAACACTGCCCCTTGCAGTTGTCAATATATGTTGATATATATTGATCTACATTGACAGAAGAGTGCATAACACGTATAGTATCAAACACTGATGGAAACTGCACTGCCAGCGGAATATGTTACGGTTGAAGAGGCAACACGGCTGCTCGGCGTGAAACGCGCCACGCTCTACGCCTATGTAAGTCGTGGGGTGCTACGTAGCTACCGGCAGGCCGTGGGGCGGCAGCGGCTATACAAACGGAGCGAGATCGATACCTTATTACAGCTGCGCGTCGACGGGGATCGTGTTGCCGTTGAACCAGATGACGATACAACGCTACGTGAGGTGAACCTGCCGGGGGCAGAAACCTGGGTTGGTGATCATTGAGGTTACAAGTTACCGTACCAAGTCACGCTCGACTGTAACCTGTAACCTGTAACCTACACAGCAAGCGGCCCAGTAGGATGTTTAGCGGGCGGCAGTGGCAAAGTGGCACGCAGTTTACGTAGGCGGGTCAGTGCATCGACAGCGGCCTCGTGGACGTTGGGGTCAGGGTCTTCCATGGCGCGGGTGAGCACCGACATAACCGTGGCGGTAGCGGCGATCTGGCCAATACGACCAAGTGCGCGCGCAGCGGCTTCACGCGCATATGGATCAGCATCGGCCATAAGATCAACCAGCCGATCGACAATAACACTCGTGCCGGCCAATTCACCGAGCTGGCTCAACACCAGCGCGGCTGCAGAGCGCACAAAACTATCGTCGTCGCCAAGGCACTCCGCCAGATGGTCGATCAACTGCGGCGATGCGATACGATCGCGCAGCGCACCTAGCGTCCGCGCCGCAGCATAACGTGTTTCCAGGTCGCAATCGTAAAGCGCCACCCGCGTCAGCGCCTTCACCAGGGGGCCGGGCGGTGTCTCGGCGAACTGCCCCAGCATACGAGCGGCGGCGGCGCGCACATGCGAAGCGCTGTCGCTGAGGCCGTCGTGCAGCAACACCAGATCTGCTGCGGTATAATGGCCATTGCGGGTGCGTAGGCTGCGGATGGTATCGTAGCGCGACTGCCAGCCCGGGTCGTGCAGCAAACGTCGGAGCTGGCCGAACTCTGCACCATCGAAGGATTGCAACTCGCGCAGTAGTGTCAGCCGCAGCCACTCATCGCGCGACGAGTTCAGGCGTTGACGAGCGACATGGATGACATCCAAAGTTAGTAACAGTTGCTCAACGGCCACGCGCAGATCGCGGCTGTTACGGATCTCGCGCTCGATCAGGCCCGGGGCCTGGTAGCGCATCTGGGTGGCCCGGCGCACGATCTGGTCGGCACCCGGCCCGCGCGTCACCTCGGCCAAGGTCAGCACCGCTGCAACCGGCTCGACCTGAAACGCCTCGATAAATGGCTCGAGCGCACGCAGTGTAAGGTACGCCAGCACCGTCGAGGTGCCGCCGATTTGAATGTCTTGCCGCGGATTCCGGGCGAACTGTATTAGCCGTTCGCCCGCCTGTGTACGCCATGTTTCGAGATCAAACATATCTTTCCGAGCTAGAGCGGCCATTACCGGTAGAACCGTTTACGTGCATCTTCGCACTGCCCTCTGCTCGCACTTATTATAGCACGGCGTATTTCCAGCTTACAGGTGGCTACGTGTGCGCTGCGTTAGTACCATTGTCCTGCTATAGTAATCCTAGGTGGTTTGTGGAGAAGGTGGGCGTGCTTGCACGCAGTTGCGCCGCCTGCAAGCACGCCCCTGCTAGTACTATGTACGGCTACTATAGTAGGATCACGATATATAAACGAAGGGATTTCTCTAATTGATGGAGCCGCAAGATCCTGAAGAGAGCGTGCGCCGCATCCGGCGCGGCTGTTTCGGCATGAGCGCGCTTGTCCTGGCGATGGCTGTGCTCTTGGTTAGCTCAACCGGTAACCTAGTCTTCGCCCTGCTCGGTATCGTCGCCGTGGCCCTATTCATTTTTCGCGCACGCTGCGCTGAGGTAAAGATTAGGATAGAACGCCTTGTCGGCGACTGTGTTACTACCAGGCTCGCCACATTCCTAGAGCGGGAACAGCTCTTCGACGGGGACGAGGCGCAGCGAGCCAGTGGGGCAGGCCGGTAAGGCAGGCTTTCATCGGACAAAGCCGTGGCAGAAATCGCATTTAGCGGCGCGGTGACGTTGGGCGTTCGTGCCTGGAGTGGAATAAGCGGCTGCCGTCGCAGCGACGAGGTAGCACGCCGCCAGAGCAAAGCGAGCGGCCACGGGCCGACCTGGCTCGGCAGCGGCTCGCGCTCGATCGCATCATAAGGGCACGCAGGAACACAGGCCCCGCAGCCCGTGCAGCGGTCGTTCACCGCTAGCGCCCCATTTTCGCTCCACTGCAAGGCGTTTTCGGGGCACGCCTCGACACACTCCGCCCCGACACTGCACTGGCGGCACGTATCGACCACATCGAGATCATCGATCGGCACACCGTCGATATGCATCCGCGTGTTACCATGACGTGTGGCACAGGCCTCCTCGCAGATACGGCAATTGGGCGGGCAGAGCGCCGGTGTGCGCACCAGCAGGTAGCGCCCGCGCACCAGGCCTTTCAACGGCCAGCACCATGTTCTGCGCCAGGTTTACATCGTGGCGTAGCTCAGCGTTGCGCTGGTTGCGCTGTGCGACGATCGAACGGACTTGTGCCGCCATCTCCGGGCGCTGGTCGATCAGGCGGTGAAACTCCGCCGCCGGCAGTTCCAGCAGATCGACCGGAGTTAAGGCGCGCACACTTGCGCGATGTGTGGTGGAGCCGAGTAGTGCCATCTCACCGAAGAAATCGCCCTCGTCGAGCGCGGCGATCGCGCGTTCATCTTGCTCGACCGCAAGCTGGCCGGCTCGATGATATACAGCGCCTCACTTGTCTGCCCCTGCCGAATCACCAATTCGCCGCGCGCGATATGCACGGGCTTTAACAGATCAACAAGTGCCAGACGCTCGAACGGCAACATTTGGCTGAACAAGGGCACCGCCGCCAGCGTCGTCTCGGCCAGCCGCCGAATGTAGACTTTGCGCAGCGCAGCGTTTAAGAGCGGCATTGCACCCAGTAAGGGGCGCAACTCGGCCAGCGGTGCCTGCAGCAACTGGCTCGGCCCCTGGGCAACAGCGCTCGCGCTGCGAAAGAAATCGCCGAACAGCGGCCCTTCGCCGCAACAGTCACCCCGCCCAAGCACCCCGACCAGCACATCGCGCCCCTCAGCTGTGTGCAGGCGCAGCTGCACCGTTCCCTCCAGAACGAAGAACACAAAAGTCCCTTGCGCGTCTTGCTGATAGATCGTCGCCCCGGCAGGAAAGACACGAAAGACCAGTAGATCGAGCAGCCGCGTTAGCTCGCTCGCCGATACATCGCGCAGGCAGTCGAGCGTTGCCAGCATCTCCATGCAGAGCTGGCGGCGATAGGCCTGCTGCGCCATCTGGGCTGCGGCGTGCGCGCGCGCGGACGAGCTGCGCGCCATTTGTTTTTTGGCAGCCATTCGCGTTCTGGCTCCTAAACACTTATTGCTGCCCCATTGTACTCTAGTTTTCTCCAGTGTACTTGTCAATGAGTGGCACAACTCTTGCCAAAGAAATATTGACAAGTCAGATGAAGAGGCGTATACTAAAAGTGTGCAATAGGTTGGCAAACAAATATCAAAATCTGTGCATCTTGCATAGCACGTTTGTCGCCCCGAGGAGCTGATTATGATCAAAGTAGCTCGCCGCAGCCTGATCGAGAACGCAACGCCCGAAGAGATTTTTGCGGCGCTTTCCGATCCAAATGGGCTCACCCAGCTGTTGCCGCGGGTGAAAAAGGTCGAAATGCTCCAGCGCACCGCGAGCCGGGCGCGTCTGGTGACACATATGGCGATGGGGGGTATGTTTGGCACAATTCGCTGCGAAGGCGATCTGACGTGGACTGAACCACGCGAGATTGTGTTTGTTGTGCGCAAACCGTTGCCGGTTGAGACACGTTGGCAGCTGTTTGCTGCGCCTACCGGTACCGAGATCCAGGCCAGCATGGCGCTCGATCTCACACCTATGCTTGGCCCGATGGCTTCTTTCGTACCGACCGACCAAGTCGCCGATATGTTGGCACGTGAGATCGAAGATACGATCAAGGCACTGCGCACCCGTGTTAGTGAGAAAAACTTAGACGAGCGCGCAATAGCAGCCTAAGTCATTCTCCCTTCCATCTCATCTATCGAAGCGTATCGGCACAAAGCTGCCGATACGCTTTCTGTTATAATCGCGGGGCGTTTCTACGTTCCCGCGATTAGCTTTTCAGCAAACAGCGATGAATAGTGTGCAGCTTGCCGTCGGTTTCATGCTCGCTGTTGGAATCGGTGGCCTAGCCTACTGGCGGCGCTCGCTGACGGCAAGTGGTTGGTTAGGCGCAGCAATTGTTGGCACCCTCACTTTTGGGCTCGGTGGGTTCACCTGTGGTATCGTCCTTATTGCCTTCTTTCTCAGCAGCAGCCTGCTCTCACATTACAAAGAACGCCAGAAGGAAGCGCGCGCTGCTGAAAAGTTCGCCAAGGGCGGGCGACGCGATTTCGCCCAGACGATGGCGAACGGTGGTCTGGCGGCACTCTTGGCGGGCGCATATGGCCTATTCGGCCAGCCACCACTGCTCTTCGCCGCCTTTATCGGCGTGATGGCGACGGTGACAGCCGATACCTGGGCCACCGAGCTTGGCGTTCTCAGCACACAGCCACCGCGCCTGATCACCAGCGGGCGCATCGTCGAGCCAGGCACTAGTGGCGGCGTTTCGGCAGTTGGCACAACGGCCGCTGCCGCCGGTGCCTGTTTCATTGGCCTTATCGCGCTCGTTTCGTTGCTATTTGAACAGCAAATCGGCGGTGGTTTCGCCACCTTGAGCTGGTGGATTATACCGGGTGCGCTGCTCGGCGGCCTGGGCGGGGCGCTCTTCGACAGTCTGCTCGGCGCGAATTGGCAGGCGATCTACAGCTATGCCGATGGTCGTGAGACGGAACGCCCCTATAGCCGTAATGGCAGCCGCAACAGCTATCGCCGGGGCTGGCGCTGGCTAAACAACGACCTTGTAAACTTCATTAGCTCGGTCGTAGGCGCGGTGCTCGCGGTTCTAGTGCTGTTGCCATTTCGATAATTGGTATCACCTCCCCAGTAACACGTAGCGCCAATAGGCAAGGCTTGCCTCCAAGAGCGTGACGACATTGGGAGCGGGGCCCGGCAATGGAGCGCCAAAACACGCATGCCGTGGTCGCGTGCTATCTTAATGTCGCGCAGCATATGCGCCTGATGGCCGACAATCAACGCGCTATCTATACCGGCAGCACGCGCAGTCTGTGCAAGCTCGGCCAACAGCAGGCCAGCATCTTCCGCCTGAACATCGCCAACGATAGCCGCGTCGGGTATGCCACGATCCAGCAATGCGCTGCGATAGTCATCGGCGGCAGCCCCGCCAAGCACGATGCGGCTGGCGAAGCCGCGACGGTAAAGATCGAAGGCATGGTCGACCAACTGGGCATCGGCTTGATCGCCGAGCACGATCAGGGCGTCGACATTGCGCCGCTCGTCGCGCCCTCCCTGCACAAAGGTGAGCGCCAGAACCAGCAGGATACCAAACAAGACGACTAGCGCAACCAGCGCCAGAAAGCGCGGTATCTGCCCCAACATCGAGCGGCCGCTCGCCGTGGTGGCGCGACGCTCGTGCCCCGCTGCCGATGACGCGCCATCTAGCTGCAGCCGACCGCTCATAGCTCATCCTTCATCTGCGCACGATGGATAGCCTGGGCCGTTATCACCGCCTGCCGTAAACGCACGCCATCGAAAGGCTTGACCAACAACTCGGTGACGCCGTGTGCGCGCGCCTCAGCAAGTGTGATCTGTTCGCCCCAACCGGTGATAAGCACCACCGGAAGCTGCGCGTCGATCTGGTGCGCGCGCGCGATCAAATCCCAGCCGCTCATGCCGGGCATACCAAGATCGGTGCATAAGAGATCGAACTGCGCACTTTCCAAAAGCACTAATGCCGCTTCGCCCGAATTCGCCTCGACAACCTGATTGCCCCAGCGTCTGAGCCAACTGACAAGCGCACTACGTACCGTTTCCTCGTCGTCGACCACTAATACTCGCAGCCGCTCGTAATCGCCCGGCGGTGGCGTCAGCGCCAGCGTCGGCGTGCTCACCGCAACAAGTGGCAACGCTATTTGAAAGCTGGTGCCCTGGCTCAGCGCGCTCTCAACTGCGATCCGGCCACGATGACGCTGCACGATACCGTAGACCATTGCAAGCCCCATACCCGTGCCGCGCTGGCCCTTAGTCGTAAAAAAGGGATCAAAAATGCGGTCGCGAATGTCGTCCGGAATGCCAACACCGGTATCGCTCACCTCGATCAGCGCAGCCACGCCGGCGCTTTCATCCGGCTTCAGCGAAGTACGAACGTGCAAGGTACCGCCCTGGGGCATCGCGTCGATCGCATTAAGAATAAGGTTGGTGACCATATCGCGCAGCGCCGGGCCATCGCCCAGCATGGGCGGGACACGCCCGAATTGGCGTTGAATAACGATCTGAATGCCCTTGCTTTGTAAGCCATCGCGCCAGCGGGGCCGTGTGATCGCCAAGCTCTCCTCGATGAGCCGATTAATATCGACCCGCTCGCCCGGTGTGCTACGGTAAGTCTGGGCAAAATCTTGTAGTCGTCGCACCGTGGCTGCACCGTCGAGAGCGGCGCGCTCGATAATGCCAAGACTCTCGCGGATATCGGAGCGTGTTTCATCGAGCAGCAAGAGCTGGGTATGGCCAAGAATACTTGCCAGTAAATTGTTGAAATCGTGCGCCACACCGCTGGCAAGCTCGCCCAGGGCGCGCAGCCGCTCGGACTGGGCCAACTGCTCGTTGATACGACGCAGTTCCTCGTGGCGCTGAATATTCTCCAGTGCTACCGCAATTTGCGCTGCCAGTGCTTCGAGGAGATGCCGATCGCTCTGGTCGAACGCGCCGACGATATTGCTCTCGACGCTGATCAAGCCGAGCACTCTGCCGCTGCTGATCATCGGCACCACCAACTCGGCGGCGGTGTCGCGTAACAAATCGTTGGGCAGAAAACGCGCATCGGCAACAACGTTGTTAACCAGCACCACCGTGCGCTGGCGCACGGCCCAGCCGGTGAGGCCTAGCTGCGTGCTATGAATACGAAGAACACCAAGATCCTCGGCTCGTTTGATCTTGCCACAGGCGGCCAGCAGATGCACATCGTCGCCCACGACAAGGCCGAGCATCACCTGATAGTAGCCGAAGGTCTCGTGCAAGAGACGCGCCGCCTCATCGAGCAACTGCACCACCGACTGCATCGCGCTCAGCTGCATACTGAAGCGCTGAAGCACTTGAAGCTGCGCGGCGCGCTGTCGCGCTTCGTGCAACAACTGGGCGTGGTACACGCCCATCGAGAGCTGATCGGCGAAGCTCTGCGCCAGGTAGACATCCTCTTCCGAGAAGGTAGCGGGCTGCGGCTTACTCAACGAGATCATGCCGATGATACGGCCATCGACCCTGAGCGCCACGCCGATCCAGGAGCGCACCCGGTTCGTGTGCGTCAGGCGTTGCCAGGCGGGCTCATCTTCAACATCGGGCAAGTAGGCATTCCCGCCCGCCGCAAAAAGACGGGCTGCCAGGGATCCCGGGCCGATATAAATGATAGCCGGTTCATCCGGTCGCGGCGCACCACGCAGTGCTACCAGATACGCGTAATCATCATCACGGTAAAGAAAGATCGCAGCCATGTCGTAGGCGATAGAACCGGCCAGCTGATCGAGCATCTGGTTGAGCAGCGCTTCACGATCGAGTTCCGAATGATGCGCTGCCAGCAGACGCGCGATAATCGCGCTCAGTTCGCGCGTGCGCTGTTCACGGTCGATCAAGGTAGCGTTGATCTGAATAGCAGCGACCTGATCGGCGACGGCACGGATCAACGCCAGATCTTCATCGCTCCAGTGGCGATCTACGCGCCTGCTGATCAGCCGCAGCCAACCTAGCGTGCGGCCATCAGCCACCAGGGCCACGTATAGCTCAACGGCATCGGCCCGCCGATCGATGCCCAGTGTATCGCCGATCGGTGGCCACCAGGTTGCATCCAGTGCAGCATCGCCAGGCCAAGCAACGATATACTCAAGCGCAGTGCCGCTACCACGCACCACCAGGCAGGCGTCGAGCACCAACGCGGTCGCGAGCTCGGCAATGACTTGCTGCACCAATTCGGCAGCGCGCTGTGGGGAGCGCAGTGCTTCGTTACACAGATTAAGCAAGCGTTCGCGCTGTGCAATCGTGCGCAGGCGCGCCGCTGTCGCCGCATTGGTGATCGCGATCGCCGCGTGGCTAGCAAAAATCTCCAGCGTCTGCACCACATCCGACGCAAACAGCGCGTAACGATCGAAGTACGACAGGTTGAGCACACCTACCGTCTGATCGCCCGACCAGAGCGGCAGCGAGAGCAAATTGCTCAGATCGCGCACGCCGGGGCGATTAACATAGCGCGCATCCGTGCTAGGCTCAACCAGATGCACCGGCTCGCCGTGAGCTACAACCCAACCGGCAACGCCCTGGCCAAAGCCCAGGCGAAACGCAGCGCATTCGTGAGGCTCAAGCCCGAGCGCAGCGCAAATATACAAGTAGTCGCGTCGCTCGTCGAGCAGCATAATCGAGATGCTATCCGCTAGACTTAGCTCACGAGCTGCCTGCAGAATACGCCGAAACACCTCGTCGCGGTCGAGGGTTGAGACGATCAAACGACTAGATTCGACAATCGCAGCGAGCGGGCTGCTCGGTATAGTGGAATTCATAGCTCAATTATAACGGTATAAACATATGTAACGTAACTTTTCGACGTCCTCACACGGTGTAATACATGAATCGCGGCAATGGCCCGATGAGTGTATCACCACAGTAAGGAGAGAGCAATGCGACCGATTCGTGGCACGATCAACAGTGTGCAAGTGTTGGGCTGGCTCGGCAACGATCCCGAGGTGCGTATGCTTGGCAACGGTGCCACAATGTGCCGTTTCAACGTCGCCACCAAGCATTTCGGTGGCCAGGACGAAAGCGGAAACCGTGTGGTCGAGACGCACTGGGTCGCCGTAGAGGCCTGGGAAAAACTGGCAGAGCTCTGCAACACCTACACCCATAAGGGCAGCCGCGTGCTGGTAGAAGGCAGCCTCCGCACCGACACCTGGGCGGACAAAGAGAGCGGCCAGCCGCGCTCACGAACCTATGTGCGTGCCGCTAATGTGCTGTTCCTCGACAGTCGCCCCGAACAGGCCGCCGCCGAGATGAGCGAGGATGCGGTCGAGGAGATTCCCTTCTAAGCTCGCACCGCACGGGCGCAGCATACTGCGCCCGTACGGCACTATCTATGGTATTATCGCTGAGTTATGGATATTCTACGCAGCTTAAACCCTGAACAGCGCGCGGCAGTGCTTG
>JAAUTF010000075.1 GCA_012031775.1 Candidatus Altimarinota bacterium
ATCCGCTCGTGCTCCTCGATCTGCGTTTGCCCCGCATAGACGGCATGGATGTGCTGCGGCACATCAAATCGATTCATCCTGCCACCCAGGTGATCATCCTCTCGGCCCACGGCAAAGAGGATGCGATCGAGGCGCTCAACCTGCACGCCTTTCGTTTCTCGAGAACCGCCGAAAATCCCGCAGATAGAAGCCTCGCTGCAGGAGGCCTTCGAACAGTACTTGCTGCTCGAGCGCCAGAACGGCCCAGGCGTCGACGCGCTCGGCGCGCGCGCGCCCCGCCCCCAGCCCCATCTCGCCGAGGCGCGCAAAGCCGAACAGAAAATAGGGGAGAAAGTCCAGTCCGCGACCGATCAGCGCCAGCCCAAACTCCAGATTCTCGCCCGCGTGGATGAAGGTGCGGCTGTCGTCAGGCAGATCGATCACAAAAGGGCGTGGCACATCCTGCAGATCGTGCAGCTTTTGAATCTCCGGCGGGTGCGGTGTCTCGAATACCCAGCGGTACGGGCATATGTTCGTCTGTGTGCAGTGTTCGGCTTTGCCCCAACACGCGCTCGGGCATGTCGCCCGATGAAAGGCATGGCCAAAACCGCCGCGCAGCATGCCGCCCTTGTAGGTCGGCACGCGCGCATCTTCCAGCAGGCGAAAGGTCAGCCGCAAGCGGGCGATCGGCAGATCGGGCAGCGTCAACGGAACCAATGCCTGCCTCCGTGTTCTCGATCTGATGGTCTTTTACATTTTGCTCAGTGTATCAGCTCGACAAAGGGCGGTCAACCGCTTTAACCCTACAAGCTTTTGCAGCGCGTGATACAATAGGGCTATCACTTCTCTTTGCTTGCGGAGGGTGCATGGCCACCAAATTGATCCAGCTTGCCGATGGCACGTTCATTGAAGTCGAGGCGAAGCCCAACGAAGTCGAGCAAATATCCTCGCGGGTAGCACAGCAGGTCGAGCGCACCCTCGATCAGATCGAGCCCTTAGTGAAGCGCGCCTGTCGCCCGGTGCTCAGCGCCCTGCAGGAGCTGAGCAAAGAGATGGATGTGGAGCACGCCGAGATCGAGTTGGCGCTGAGCTTCGAGGGCGAGGGCAATCTCTACATCAGCCGCGCCACCGCCAGCGCCAACCTGGTGGTGAAGATTACTCTTAAAGCGCCCGCTACGCCAAACGCATCCTGACAAGGAAACCAGCCCTATGTCGATCGTGCAGATCACCAGCAGCGACCCGAAAAACCGGAGCTTCGGCAGTGGCTTCGTCTGCTACCGCCGCGACAGCGAGGCCTACATCGTCACCTGTGCTCACGTCGTGCGCGATGTGGGCGGGCCAGCGCAGGTGCATGCCGGTGGTCAGGCGGCAACGCTAGTGGCGATCGGTGAGGCATTCCTGCGCGACCTTGCCGTGCTGCGCACCGATCTGCCCGATGAGCAGCTTGTGCCCTTGTCGCTCGGTCGTGCGCTGGGCCAGCCCGGTCTGGCGATCAAAGTGGTTGGCTTTAGCGACTACGAGCGGGATGTCCGTGTCCGCCGCGATGTGCATGCGCTGCTCGGCGATTCCTCCGGGCTTGCTGGCCTCGGCGACGCTCGCGAGGTAGCAGCATGGGATCTGCGCATTACCGGCGAGAACCGACTGTTGCCCGGATACAGCGGTGCGCCTGTGCTGAACGCTGCCAGTCAGGTCGTGGCAGTGGCAAGCCGCCGCGAAGGCAACACCAGCGGTCTCGCGATCGCTATCGAAGAACTGCTCCTTGTCTGGCCGGAAGCGCCGCCCGACCTGCTCACTCATCACACCGCGAGCCAAAATGCTGACCCCGCTGCAACGGCAACTATCGTTGACGCTGCGCAGTCGCTGGAAGACCAGGCGCGGGCGATCGTTGCGCCCGATCGACGTGATGCGCTGGCGCAGATCAGCCGCGCCTTGCTCGCAACGGTCAGCCGTGAAATGCCTCCGGCACTAGCTCCGCATTTGGTGAGCGCCACGATCGAGCAGCTGGAGGTCTTGCAAATGCTTGCAGGCCAGACCCTGCACAGCCAGAATGCAAGTGTGAGCTTTGGTAGTGGCAACCAGTACGGCGATGTTCTTGTGCAGGGAAGCGTTGTCGGCGGCCACCAGTTCATCTTTAATCTTGGCGATGCTCCGCCGCCCGAGGCAGCGCCCGCGCCCTTGCGCCGCTCAGCAGCCCTGGTCTGGTCTACCTCCGCAGCGATGATCGGGAGCATAGCAGCATCGTCGCGCTCCGGCGTGGGCTGCAGTTCCGCGGGCTTGTGCCCTGGCCGGGAACAGGAGATTTGTACTCGTCAACTGCGCGCCGCAGCCGGATAGCACAGAGCGTGGCTGCCCTGCTTCATTGCAGACCCGATTGGGTCGACGATGATGCGCTTGATACGGATATTCAGCTGTTACGCGATCGGTATAACAACGATCTACAGTTCCCGATCGGCGTGATGCTCGACGGCGTAGAGCCACGGAGTGTACGTCGCCGTTAAGGTCGATGAGTGGGGCGCTTTCAGGGCTCGCTAACAGATGAGCAAGTAGGAATGCTGGTGCGTCGCACGCTCCACGAGAGTCTGGTGGCGTATCCGGCGCATTTCGCTCGCGAGGAGACGGCAGCAGTTAGGGCTGTTTTGCGCCGAGCCTTTCGGTGAAGGCGCACGCGCGCGCTTTGCCTGAATTGGCAAGCGGCATTTAACCAGTTTCCCACCGCTGAGACGTGGCGTGATGAGCTGATACCGGCCTTGAATGATGTTGTGGCCGAGCTGAGCAGCAGGGGAGTGCGCGCCATTCGGCTCTATCAACGCGCCCGCATCTCGGCCTGTCTGGCCTTCGGCTACGTCTTCCGCAGCACGAGCAACTTCAGCCTATGGGTGCAACAGTACGATGCCTGGTGGCGCACGCGGCCCTTTGACCGGACGCTGAAAGCAGCCCATCAACAGGAACAGACGCACGATGAAGACGGCAACGACCTGACGATCGAGATCGCGGTCTCGCAAGGCGCGTCAGCGAGGCGTCGATGCCTGGCTTAAAGCAAGCGGCGCGCCGGTGCGCACGCGGGTGCAGTTCCTCGCACTACGCACGCTTGACGCCGACAGCGCCTTCGCACTGGCCTGTCAGGTGCGCCAGGCGATCATCGACCACCGAGTCGCTGGCGGCACCATTCACATTTTTGGCGCGATCCCCGCCGGCCTTGCCGTACTGATCGGCACACAGCTCAACACGCTAGAGCCGCTCCAAGCCTACGAGTTCGTCGGCAACGCTTACGAGCCGGCCTGTCTGCTAGCGTAACGCAAACCGAATGAAGAACGCAGGATTCAGGACTCAGAAGGCAAAGCGCAGCCCTACAGTGGACTATTTCCGTGCAGCAAGGCCCGTTGTCACGGTATTCAGCCCGGTACCATCCAGCGTCACGACAGAACGTAGAGTGAGATGCGCGCCCTCGGCATTGGAACATACCCAATCTGCAATCAAAAATCTGCAATCAAATCAGCTCTCGCGCTTCGCCGGCGGCGCAACTTTGAGCTCAAGGATAATCCTCCCATCTTTGAGCGTGCGCTGCGCCACGACCTCGACGCGCGCGGTGTTGCCGACGCGGTATTTGCGCCCCTCCAGGCGCTCAGCGCGGATCACCCCCAGCGCTTTCTCGACGCCGAAGCCGGGCACCTCGACGGCCACCGCGTTTTCGTCCACATCGAGCACCCTGCCGGTGAAAATCTCGCCGACCGCAGGCAGCTGAGGCTCAGCGGCCTTCTTCTCCGCGGCTTTGCTCGGCTCAACCGGCTCGCTCGCCAGATCTGCCGCCGCCGCCTGGCTGGCCTGCGGCACCACGCGGTAGTAGCGCAGCAGCTGCAAGCTCCAGGCGTAGGTGCTCAAAAACGCCTCGTAGTCGCCGCGTAAGGGGCGCAGATGGCGCTGGCAGGCGGTGAGCAGATCGCGGTAGTAGCCCAGCGTGCGCCCCGATCGGATGACAGCGCGCCCGTCCTTGACGATCGCCTGCAAATACTCGAACAGCGCCTCGCTGCGGCCCTTGCCGCGCACATAGGCGAGCACCTTCTGCGCCTCGTTCGGATCGACCTGCGCCCCCGCCAGGTCGGCGGCAAGCAACTCGGCGGTGGGGAAGTGGGGCTTTAATGCTCTCACGCTGTACTCCGTCTACGTGTCACAGATGAGCGTTTTCGACTTGATGTAGTACGTTTCATTTTCTGACTTCCATCATTCTCAACTGGCATGTCCCCTAGTTTTTGTTCGCTCTCTTTTATTTGGCGCTCCATTAGCTTTCGCTCGTGATTTAGTGTTATGAGAGCAGTACATATTTCTATCCGAAGAGCATGTAATTCAAGATAGTCTGGTGCTAATTCTATACCTTCATTGCAGAGGCGCAAAGCTTCAACTTCACTAAAACTGTCGTTATCCTCAAATAAAGCCCGTGCAGCTCCTTCACAATAACGTGCATCCTTATACATACTTGATGCTGCGCTGAAATTTTTGTAAGCCTCTTGATAGATCATTGAAATAATGAAAATTATACTCTTTTCACCCTGCTGTCTTGCTCTACGCGCAAGTAAGAGTAGATCTTTTGCGTGTTCATAATATGCTTCGGATTTGTCTTTATTTCGTGCTAATCGTTCAATTCGGACTTTATTATCTTGTTTCTTTCTAAGAAAACACGTTCAACAAGCTCTAATGCCGCTTCTTGTGAGTTTCCCCTCACCTGCCTCCGCGAAATTAACAAATCAATATTATATCTGGCTTGTACTTGATCTGAAAATTCACCAATGGGAGTATCCGGCCATATTTGAAGTAAATTTTCGGCCCAAATAGCAATTCCTTTTGAGATTCCTTTGCGGTATTCAATAATACCAATAACTTCTTGAGTCGCCATATCTACAACAGGAGCACCACTATATCCAGGCTCAAGACCGTGTTCGCTATTAATTGCTATATCCCATGCAGTCATCGATATCTTCCCTGAGCGATTTTGAAAGATAGCTTGTTCACCAATAACAGCAGCTACCGATCGAAGTGATATGTGCTTTCCCTCCTCTCGAAATCCGTAAACAGTAACAATGTCATTCGTTTCTGCAAACAGTCGTATTGAGAGATAGGTATCAACTGGTAAACGCTCTACTTTTAATACGGCAAGATCTATAGCAGATGAGTTTCCTTTTACAACTATCTCAGCGACTCTTTCTTTTGCCATTATCTTGTCGCCGCCAACGTCGTCAATTACATGCGCGCAAGTCATAATAAACGAGTGCTTTTCACTCATTGCAAAGACGAAACCGGTTCCAAAATTGGTTTCGTGTGTTCCAGTAATAAGTACTACACAATCATTAAAAAAAGAAAGGTCATATTGTGAAGTTTTGCGATTCATGAAAAGACAATCTACCCACTAATAGGTTTGATCTGGGCACTCCCTGTCCTCATTGGGCCAGCGCAGGATCTCGGCGAGTTTGCCGAGTTGCGTGTTGAGCAGCAGGCCGCTGCTGCGAGCGGCGGCGAGCAGCGGGTCGAGCGCGAGCGCTTGCGGGGCGGCGTCGAAGTCGTGGTAGGCCTCGCTCCCGCTGTAGGCGCTGAGGCTGATGTTCTGCAGTTCGACGGTGCCAAGGCAAGCGGGTTTGCCGCCGCCGAGTTTCGGCCAGAGCGGCGGCTCGCCAAGGCCTAACGCGGTAAGTAGCAGGCCAAGCTCGGCGGCGCTCAGGCTCTCGAAGTCGAGCTGGAAGCTAAACGTACTTTCGGCAGCACAGGCCTCTAGCGGCAGGTCGCCGCCGGCGAGCTTGCCGTGCATGTAGAACTTGCGCCGCGCGGGCGGTTTCCTTCGAAATAGGTGTCGTGCGAGTCGCTGCGTGGGCGAAAGAGCTGCGGTGTGGGGATAGTGGTCAGCGTGCCGCTGCGCAGGCGCGCGTCGGCGAAGCGCACCATACCGAGGTAACCGAAAGCACCAAAGATGCGTCCGGCGACATCGAGTTGCTCCACGCTGCGCGGCGCGCTGTATTCGCGCGGCAGCTCGCGCGCGCGCGTGATCTGCACCGCCGAGCGGCTGATCGCCTCGGCAATACTGCGGATGCAGCCTTTGATCGAACTGCCGGGGATCGTCGGCGTGCCGTTGACTTTGAACATCGCCTTGATCACCGGGTATTTGCCACTGGCCAGTTCGTTCAACCCCGACGAGACATGCACCGGCGAGCGCGCGACGAGCGTGCCCTGCAGGCTGCCGGTATAGTGCGTCGCCGGGTAGATATGATGGCCGGTCGGCTTCGCCAGCGTGCGGGCGTTGATCGGCAGCGGCACGAAAATCGTAAGGTTTTGGCAACGGCGGCTGGCGTGGCCCGCCGCGTTCGCGCTCGTAGTCGCTCATGCAGGTATCCTTGCAGGTTACAGCTTACAGACGCGCACAAACACGACTTGTGGCCGCCCTGGTGTGCGGTATTCGATGCGCTGCACGCTGCCGTTTTTATGCAGCATTCCAGCGACGGCAGCGCGTGTATCGTAGCTGCCGATCGGGATCGCATTTGTTGTCGGCAATGCGCTTTCGGTGAGCACCAGCACATCGTAGCTATCGGCGTCGTTGCGTCGCCAGCGCAATTCAGCCGCCTTGCTGAATGCCTGGCCAAAGTCACCATCGAGGTCGATGGCTGCGCTTGCTCCATGGTCGATATGGGTGAGCAAGGGCTTCTGGTGCGTATCCCAATAGCTGCTCGCCCGATAGCTCCAGCATTGTGCGCCGAGCACTTCGGCAGCCAGCGCCAATAGCGCAGTGCGATCGAGCGCGGCCCAGCGGTAGGCGTAGCCTGTGCTTGCTGTTGTGCTCATGCTAGCCCCAACTCGCGCTTCCAGGCCGGCATACAGGCGCGCCAGATCGCTGTGACCTGCTCGTCGCCAAGCGCTTTTATCCGCAGCCCGAGCAGTTCATCGTCGCTGTAACGCACGTCTGTCGGCAGGCTCGCGACATCGTTTTCAGGGAACGCATAGACAGCATAGGCTGCATCGGCTGCCTGCGCTAATGCACCGATGCCGGGCATTTCGCGGATCGAGGCGACCCGCGCCCCGTTGAGCAGGGTTATCGCATCGCCCTTGATCGTACAGGTCGGGTAGTACAGCTCCAGTTCGTTGAGCGCCAGCGTGACCCTGCCGAGCCCGCGCGACTTGCCGAAGCCGATGCCAACGCGCCCCCGCGCCGATGTCGCGCAGCGCCAGGCCGAGCAGCCCGAGCTGCGCCAGGCTCAGGTTTTTGAAGTCGATACGTGTGCTGAAGCGCCCGGCGACCACGGTCTCGAAATTGAAGGGGCCGACAGCGACTGCGCCATAAATGCGGTCGATCGCCACACCGTTACGCTCTTCTACCAGCAGCTCCGGCTCCGCCGCTGGGTACGCATCGGCAAAACGGATGCGACTGGCCAGGCTGGTGTGCCGAACATCTGGCTGGTGAAGGAGGAGCGACGGTAGATCGCCGCAGTGCTGAGATCCTGCCCTTGCAAACGCGTCATATCGAGGGCGCGGCCCGAGCTGTACTGCATATCGTCGAGGCCGCTATAGTCGCTGCTGTTGCCCAGCGGGTTATCCGCCAGCGGCACTAGCGGCTCGCTGGTGTCGAGCGTGACGCGGCGTGCCTGGTGCTGGCGTTGCAGATCGGCGCTATCGAGCGAGCGGCAGATACGCTCGCACTGTGCGCGCACCACGCCCTTGAGCGAGGGGCCAGGCAGATAGACCTGGTTGCCGCCGCGCCGAGTTCGAACAAACTCCATATCGGGCAGCGTTGGGTCGGCACCTCCGCTCTCGCCCGCCTTGATCAGGATCGGGCCATTCGGCTCGATCGCCAGCGTCAGCGTGCCCTCCAGAAAGGTCGCTTTATGCATCCTCTGCCTCCGTCGGCGACAGACGCCGCAGCAATTCGGCGCGAAACGCCGCGATCCACGCCGTGCGCTGCTGTAGAACATCCACCGGCTCGGCTGCAATATTCAGCTCAGCCAGCGTTGTTGGGTCGCAAAGCAGGCGCAGCACATCGTCGACGTTGCCGGACCGCAGCTTGGCGAACTGATAGTGCGTATCGACCAGCCTGACCACGCCGAGCCCACGCGAGCGAAAGCCGCCCAGTCGCAGGCGGCCCTGCTCCCACTGGCCGAGCGCCAGCAGCAGCATGCCCAGCTGCCAGTCCTCCATATTCTCGGCGAGCAGTTCAAAGTCGAAGCTCAGACCGGCGGGAACCACTTCATAATCGTAGAGCAGGCCGTTCTCTGCCGTCTCGGTATCGCGGTTGAGCGCCACACCGTTGCGCACTTCGAACTGGCCAAACCAGAGCGAGCGGTCGATCAGCGCATCTTTGAAAGCGACGCGCCCGGCGAGCCAGGGCGCGCCGAAGGTCTGATCGATCATGGTTGTCGCCTGTCGCCAGAGCGCCTCGCTGTAAAGCTGGTCGGCTTCTGTGGTGTCAACTCCCTCATGAAAATAGTGCTTGCGCAGCTCGGGTATACGCTTGCGCATCACATCTTCGGTCTCTAGCAGGTCGCGCGCCTGACCGGGTACGACGCTGCGGATAAGCGCTTCAAGGCTGGCACGCATCGCTCCTTTGAGCGATGCGCCGGGCAGAAAGGGCGCGTTCAGCGCATCGCGCAGCACCGGCAGATCGTTGCCCACCACATCGCTAGCACGCCCCGCACCGATGCGCAGTGCCGTCTCAGTGCGCAGCGTGCCGCTGACGCGCAGTTGGTTGCGCAGGGCCAGAAACGAGGCCATCGGCTCAAGATCTTGTGGCATCGTACACCTCCCGCAAGTTTGCGAACGAGCCGGAGCGCTTGGCAAAGTAGAAGACACGGTGCAGGTAGCCCAGGTAGAGCCGCATCAGCCGGGCGTAAGCTTCGTGCTCAAGCTCGGCGCGTTCGAGGGAAGCTTCCTCTTTTAGCACCGCATCTACCACGTGCTGCGTCAGCTCTGTCACCCCTTTTTTGCTGGCCAGGTCGCGGATAACCGTGTGGCCGAAACCATCGGCGTCGATACCCCAGGCGCGCGGGCTGCGCGCGATCTGGTAGCGCACAAAATGATCACCACTCGCGCGAGGTGGTCTCGATCGCGGTGTTCAGTAAATTCCGCAGCTGGCCGACCTCCATATCGCGGTTGTTTTCCAGCTTGAGCGCGGTCGCGGTCGCCAGCTGGATGAGCGGATCGAGGTGCCGACTGACCGCTGCTCGAGCAGGAGCGCGCGCCGCAAGGCCGACGGCGGGACGGATGTTTCGCTAGTCATTGGTGGGTCTCCTCGGCGGTGCTGCTCGCGAGCAGATGGAATTCCGCGCAGACACGAATCTGGCCGTAGCCCTCCTGGCGGCGCTCGCCGATGCCGCGTAGTTGGAGCTGTGCCAATGCAGCGTAGTCGGCCTCGCGCAGCGCGGGGGCGGCAAACACAAACAGGCTGCCGACGCCGATGCCAACGCTCGTCGGCTTCGGCTGCTGCCAGCTCACATTGAAGCCGCCGACCGTCGTCGGTGTCGTATAAGCGCGAATCAGTTCAGCCTCGATGCCGGTCTCGTCGCGCAGCATCTGCGCATTGAATGGTAGGTCGGCAGCCAGCCCTGCTCAAGCAGGATCGCATCGGCGAGCAGATTGACGGTAAAAAAGCAGGTGTCGGGCGCGTACCACGCCGTGCATTCGCCAGCGAAACTGCGCATAAACGCGGCCCCCGCGTGCATGCGTTCGCTCAAGGCGCTGATGCGCTGGCGGATCGGTGTAGCGCCCTCAGGCTGTTGCGCCGACACATTAACTGTCACACGACCGAGGCCGCTGCTCTGGCGACCGCCAAGGCCGTCGATGCCTTCAAGATCCTTTAGCGTTATCGCACTATCGTCGGGCAGCCAGACCTGGCCAAGAAAGCGCGTTGGTGTGCGTTTGACAGCGGAGTCGGCAGGGTCAGAATAATCGCTGTACTCGTCGAGCACAAGCGGTGAATAGAGGCGTGTATTTTCGGCGGTACCACGGCGACGGTTGATCGCCACCCTGGTGAGCGCCCGCTGCTCGACCTTGCGCCGCCGCAGCTGTTTGCGGTCAAATAAGCCATGTTCCCCCGGTGGGCCTTGCAGCGTATAGAAGCCATCGACTGACTCAGCATTGCCTTTGGTATAGATGAAAGCAGCGGGCTCTAGCCGTTCCCAGCAGAGCTGCTCAACAAGCGTGTCGTAGACAGCATATTTGTCGCCGCCCTTCGGTCGCACGGCGGTCAGCGGGAGCGGCTGAACCCAGCTATCGCCAGGCGCGACGGGGTAGGCGTTGGCGCAACGCAGCCCGCGCAGCTGCGCGCCATCGAAGCGCCCTTCAGCGCTCAGCAGCCCGGCTAAGCACCGAGCATGGTGCCACCTGGCACAAAAGGCAGGCTCTCACGGAACTGCGCGCCCGGCTTGGTGCGCGCGAAAGCAAGCGGACTCAAGGCCGTGATCACAACATTGGCGAGCATCAGTGCTCCTTATTGGGCTGCCAGGTCGGCAGTAAGCGCAGCGCCTGGGCCAGCTCAAACGTCGTCAGCGCTGTGCCGTCCCAGCGGAAGGTCGCACTACTCGACGCCCAGCCGAGACCGCGCGATTTCGCCCCGCCCCAGCGATCGGTCAATTGGATGGCACCCCAGAGCAAGCCAAGCAAAGGTAGATCGCTCTCGGCGATGCGCCCGACGATAGCACTGCGGGCCTGATAGACCTGCCCCTCAAGCGCGACCTCTTGCAGCAGCAGCCGGGCATCTTCAGCCACGCGACGGCGGCGGCTGAGCGCAACCGAGGGCCGCAGCGCGCTCGCCTGATCGATTGTCTTGGGAGCGATCGTGCTGATCAGATCGGCAAAACGGAGGGGTGATGGATAGTTTGGCGAACCGAAGAGCGCGCGGATCGCGTTGAGGTTGCCCTCATCGTCATCGAAATGGCGCTGGCCGGGTAGGTCGAGCGCATGCACCAGTTGCTCGGCGCTATGGCGCAGACGGCCTTTCAGCTGTGAGCCGGGGATGAGCGGGCGACCGAGGCCATCGCGCAGGATGCTCTTGTCGGCGCGCGTGCCACTGCTACCGCCCGCGCCGACGCTGAGCGGTACGCGCGTGGTGATGGCAAGGTCGACAGCGATCGGAATGGTTCGCATCAGCGCTCCTCCGCTAGCAGCGGGTAGATCTCGACCAGATCGGGCCAGATCGTCTCCCAGCCGTGATGACGCTCAGGGCTGCGGCGCAGCCAGGGTGGGGCACTCGCGCCAGCGCCAACCAGCCCCGGTGTATGCCAGTGCTGCTCGATGTGCGTTTGTACGGCATCGGCCAGGGCGCGATCGAGGCGGCCGCGCGTGTAGAGATAATCGAGCGAGGACGCAATCACGCCGCTGTTCGCATAATCGCGGTGCAGCACCTCGTTGATCCGGTAGAGCTGCGAGGGCGGCATCGCGGCCTGTTTCAGCCCGCGCGCGCTCGCCAGCAGGCCGGCCAGATCGTGCCAGGAATAGGGTCGCGCCGTCAGCCGACGCGGTTCGTCGCTGTTCTCAGCGCTATCGGACAACTCGAAGTCGCCAAGGGCGCGGTTGCGGAAGCGTGCCACATCGTCGGTAACCATCGTGATCGAACGCAGTACCATAAAATCGATCGCGCCGCCGGTGGCGTCGGGCTGACTTTTGGCGTACTTCTTGGCGCGCTTGAGCAGTTCCTCGGCGAAATTGCGCAGAAAGAAGATCGGCGCGGTGTCTTGCGCGATCACCACCCCTGCCGACAGACCGAGGGCGGGGCGGAAATTGGCGAAATCATCGCCAAGCTTACCGCCAACATAGCGATAGGCGGCTTGCACGTTGTCGGGCGCTGGCCCAGCAAGCAGCTGCAATGGTTCATCCGCAGCAAAGGCCATAGCAAGTGCAAGCGCGATGTCGAGCGCGCGATTGCCGGGCACAATCAGCAGCACGTCATCACCACCGACTGACAGAATCTCGAAGGGATGCACGTTCTCGTGAGGCACAAGATGTATACTCAGCGCCCCGAAAACGGCATCACGCGTGGCTTTACGTAGCGCCGTACTGGCCTCTGCATACGCCTGTGGCGTTTTCCGGCTGTTAAAAAAGCGCCCGACGCGGTTGCCGTCGGCGTAGATCAAGCCGATATAGCCGCCGGAGGCAGCGCTGATCTGGTGGACATCGTGCGCCGATTTGCATTCATCACGCCAGGCCTGAGCATAGCGGCTCGTGGGGTGATCGCGCAGATACGCATGCCAACGCGCTTCCCACGACTGGATGTATGGATGCTTATGCAGCGCTGACCAATCGGTGAGCGCTGGCGGAGCTGCTGGTACATTCGAGCCGAGCTTGTGGGTGAACCAAGCGGTTTCTTTGGACTCATAGCCCTTATAGATTTGGCCAAAGAAGCGTTTGCGCGCCGAGGCTTCGCTGAGGCCGCGTCGGCTACGAGTAGCGGTCTCGACCTCGTCTTCACGGGCGGGGCGCTCAACGACCGCCGGGCGCAGGCCGCTGCTAGTACAGCGCTCGTCCCAGGGCATCAACGGGTACACACTGGTGATCGGGGTGGCGCGCTCCTCGCGCTTGCGATAGAACTTCGCCGTCAGCAATTGCACCAGCTCGCCGAAGTTTTTGCGTGCATAAAACGTCTCAAGTGCCGCAGCTGCATCGGCATCCTCAGCGATGCCGTAGGTGCGCTGTAGCACAGCGCGCCGCGCCACATCGGCCCAATCGCGCTGAAAATCGTCGGCCCAATACGCGAGCGGGCGGCGTCCATAACGCAATTCGATCAGATCAAAGATCGCGTAGACCGCAACGCTATTCGCGGTCAGGGCCCAATCGGTATAGGCGTCTTCGATCTGCTGCGCAAGCGCTGCGGCCTGAGCGGGGCTGGCAAAAGCCAGAAACGATCCGCCACCGGCGAACACAACACCTTGTTGGGCGGCCTGCGTGTCGTTGTACGGCTCCGCTTGCCAGAGCTGCGGCAGGCTCACCTCGTTGACCCAATCGAGCAGGGCCGAGGCACCGCGAATCTCGGGCAACTTGGGCGCTTCGAAGACAAAATCCTTGATCTTCGTCGCCCCGCCATAGACAAGCGCCACCTGGTCGGCATCGCCGGGCAGAGCAGCGTCGATCTGCGCTTGCAAGGAGCGCAAGACATCGGCGGTGGGTCGATCTGATTCGGAAAAACCTGCTCAACCAGATGCTGGCGTAGGGCGGCATCGACACGTGGAGAGAGGCAGCGCGTGATAGCGAGGACGAACGGCTCGGCCATGCCTACTCCTGAACAATACAGCGTGCGTGCGTGAAGGATGCGGGCATTGTAGCAGGGCGCGGGGCGTATGTCAACGTTGAGATTTTTAACTTTTGCTGCCCTTCTCGCGCGCAGTGGTCGAACAGCGCGTGCTATAATACGCGCAGGATAAGCAACAGGTCGTTCACACGAGAAACCTATGGCTACCGAGACGTACGCCCCGCCCGAACTCGTCGTCCGATCGCTCGCGAGCGACTGGGATTATGCGCGTTGGTCGCAGCTGCCCGACGATGGCAACCGCTACGAGGTGATCGACGGAGTGCTGTATATGACCACCGCGCCGAGCTTCTTTCACCAGTGGATTATTCGCAAGATCGTGTTCGCACTCGTTGAACAAATCGATAGTCGTAACATTGGTATCACAGCCTTCGCGCCGATCAGTCTGCTGATGCCGGGCTGCGACCCGGTGCAGCCGGACATCGTGGTGGTGCGCCGCGCGGATCTCGGCATCATTTACGATCGGCGCATCAACGGTGTGCCGACGCTGATCGTCGAGGTGCTCTCACCGTCGAACGCCGAAAAAGACACCGAGATCAAGCGGGCAGCCTACGCGCGCGCCGGGCTACCGGAGTACTGGATCGTGCGCCCGGTCGAGCGCGACGTGATCGTCTACCGCCAGCCCGACCCGACCCTCGGCCTCTATTTGCAGGCCAGCACCATCGCCCCTACGGCGATTTTGCACGCGCCCACGTTGCCCTTCACTGCCGCCATCGCCGACTTCTTTGTCGGCTCGCCGGACGAGACGGTGTAGGATGGTGGGTGGCTCCTGACTCTCGCTGGCGGGCGCGGCGCCCAGTGGATCATCATGATGAGCAGCGCGCAGGCGTGGAATACGAGCGAGGCGCGCGTGTAGGTCGGATAGGCGCCCTGTTCGGACTGATGGAACAGACCGTTGCGGTAGGACTGCCATTCCAGCCCTGCGAGCGCGACGCCCGCAGCGACGGAGGACCAGCGCGACGACAGTCGAGCGTAAGCGGATCGGCCA
>JAAUTF010000076.1 GCA_012031775.1 Candidatus Altimarinota bacterium
GCACGGCACGCTCAGCGGCCATAACAGTTTTGTGCTGAGCGTGAGCTACAGCCCCGATGGCATGTGGCTCGCTGCCAGCGGCGGCACGCAGATCCGCCTCTGGCAGCCGGGCGATCCGCGCAAGACCGAGTTGCTCAGCGGCCATAGCAGCCCGGTGCGCGATCTGGCCTTTAGCCCCGATGGGCGTCTGCTGGCGAGCGGCAGCGAAGACCAGACGATACGCCTTTGGCAGACCGAAGATTGGTCACCTACCTCGTTCAACCTCAGCCATAGTGCCGGCGTAACTTGCCTCGCCTTCAGCTCGGATGGACGGCTGATCGCCGCTGGCGGCCACGATGGCAAAGTGCGGATCTGGCAACTATAGACGTCAGAATTCAGAAGTGAGAAGATCGGGCACGAGGCGGTAAGATAGAGCAACGCAACAATGATTGCTTCAAGGCCGATGACATTCTGACTCCTGACTCCTCCCTATGCATATCGCAATCGACGCCAGCCGCGCCACAGGGCGTGAACAAACCGGCACCGAACGTTATAGCTTCGAACTGATCGCGGCATTGGCCCGCAGCGACCGTTTCAACCGCTATACACTTTTTACCAACGGTCAGCCAGCGGCACTGCCACAGCTTGGGCCGAACTTCAATGTACATAACGTGCGCGCGCCGCGCCTCTGGACACATCTGCGCCTGGGGCCGCAGAGCTTGCTCAGCCAGGCCGATGTGCTGTTCGTACCCGCCCACGTGATTCCCCTGGTCGCAGCGCACCGCAGTGTGGTAACCATCCATGATCTGGGCTATCGCGCTTTCCCCGAATCACACACCCGGCGGCGGCGGGTTGAACTGGATCTCACAACACGCTGGAGTGTGCAGCGCGCCACACGGGTAATTGCCATCTCGCAGGCCACAAAAGATGCGCTGGTGCAGCACTACAACGTCGACCCTACACGAGTGGCGGTAGTTCACCATGGGCTGAGCGCAGCTTTTCGGCCAGCGGACACACCAGCTATAACAACAGTGTGCGCACGTTATGGCTTGCAGAAGCCATTTTTCCTCTATATCGGCACGGTGCAACCGCGAAAAAATCTGGCGCGGCTGATCGCGGCCTTTCGCACCATAGCTGAGCGCATCGGCGCGATCGAACTGGTGATCGCCGGCAAGCGCGGTTGGCTCACCGAACAGATCGAGGCCGAGGCAGCGCACGCTGGGCTCGGCGCGCGGGTGCGCTTTATTGGCTTCGTGCCGGACGCTGAGCTGCCCGCGTTACTGAGCGCAGCACGCGCTTTTGTCTTCCCCTCGCTCTACGAAGGCTTTGGTATGCCGGTGCTCGAAGCGATGGGATGCGGCACTCCAGTGCTCACCGCCAATACCTCGGCCCTGCCCGAGATCGCTGGCGATGCCGCCTTGCTGGTCGATCCCAGCGATACCGAAGCCATCGCCGCCGCCCTTCAGCAGCTCGCGGACGATGCTGCGCTACGCGCCGACCTCAGCGCCCGTGGCTTGCAGCGTGCCGCACACTTCACCTGGGAGCGCTGCGCTGAAGAAACACTCCAAGTCTTGCGCGCCGCTATTACGCACTGAACGCTCCTCCCGTCCACAAGTACCTCAAGCATCCGTTGCCTGCTGATCCTTGCTGCCATACTTTCGCACGAGGCGCTGGAGATCTGCAGAATATCGCCGCTATCGCACCTGGGACAGGTATTGGTCTGTTTCACGCAAGCCTCCTCTTCAACGTGGTATACTTCCCCTCAGCGCACACTGAATGGAGATTCCTATGAGTAGCTCGATCCGCGATGAGATCGTCGCGTTAACCTGTGATTTGATTCGGTTCCAGGGGGTAGCGGATCGGCACGATGAACTCGCGGCAAACGCTGACCACATCGCCGCCTATCTCGCCACTATTCCCGATATTTTCATCGAGCGCTCCGAAGCCGATGGCAAACCGGCACTGGTCGCAACCCTACACGAGACGCGCAGCCCGCGCCTGATGCTCAACGGCCACTTCGATGTTGTCGCCGCGCGCCCCGAGCAGTTCGTGCCCGCAGTGCGCGATGGCCGTATTTACGGGCGAGCCAGCCAGGATATGAAGGGCAGTGTCGCCGTGATGTTGCGCTTGCTGAAAGATCTTGCCGCCCTGCCAGAGCGGCCCGATGTCGGCTTTCAGTTCGTCGGCGATGAAGAGATCGGCGGCGCACTTGGCACGCAGCGCCTGCGCGATGAAGGCTGGGGCTGCGCTTTTTTTATCGCCCTGGAGCCGACCGATCTGAACATCTGCTATGCCCACAAGGGCGCAATGTGGGTCGAATTGCGGCTGCTCGGTGCCGCCGCCCACGGGTCGAAACCCTGGCAGGGCCGTAACCCGGTCTTCGCGCTCAACCAGGGCCTGAATGTGATCGAGGATCGGCTGCCTGAGCTGCACGAGGAGATCTACCGCACGACGGTCACGCCGACCGTGGTGCAAACTGCGCCGAACTCGCGCAATCAGGTGCCGCCTTACCTCGATGTCACCTTCGATATTCGCTGGACTGAGGAAACGCCGCCTGAAATGCTGTCGGCCTTAATGCGCGAGGCCTTTCCAAGTGCCGAGTTCAAAGTGAGTAGAAGCGGCACTGGCTTACAAACTGATCCACAGCATCCTTATGTGCAGCAGCTGGCGCAGATTATCACGCGGCACAATGGGCACACACCGCAGTTCTACCGTGAGCATTTTGGCACGGATGCGCGCTTCTACAGCCATATCGGTGTGCCCGCCATTTGCCTGGGGCCAGTGGGGGCCGGGCTGCATTCGGATGAAGAATGGGTGGATATCGATAGCCTCGCGCGGCTCTATGCCATCCTGAATGAGCTTGCGCTCAGCGCATAAACATAACAAACACATGCTCTATATTTTACATACCCTCCCCGGATTGGCCGGGCTCGCATGGCGCGAGGCAGAAACCCTCCTGCCGGTTCCGGAAGACGCACCAGGGGCACATACCATCGGGACACGTTTTGTGCCCGGGCGTAACGACATGCTGCTGGTAGATTATAAAGGCACTGCAAAGGCTCTGACGCGGCTGCGTATCAGTGAGGATGCGTTCGCCATGGCGGCGCGCGCCTTCAAAATTGCTCCCGACGCGCGCGGGCTACGCCAGATCCACGCTGCGGTGCGCAGTTCATCGACGTATGGCAACGCCATTGCGGCCTGGTCGCGCACCGCAGGGCGCGGCAATCGCCCGCAGACCTTTCGTGTGGTAGCGCGCGAGGTGGGTAAACACAAGTTTATGCGCCGTGAGATCGGCAAGGCGGTTGCCGATGCGATCGGTGATGGCTGGAACCTGCGCTGGCGCCAAGTCGATGATAATGCCGATGTTGAGATCTGGGCCACGCTTTTGCAAGACGAATTGATCTGCGCTGTGCGGCTCTCGGGAGCAGAGATGCGCCAACGCGGCAAGCTCAAGCATTTGCCTGCTTCGTTGCGCCCCGCGCTCGCCGCCGCGATGGTTATGCTCAGCCGCCCTGAGCCGAGCGACGTTTTTCTCGACCCGATGGCGGGTGCTGGAACACTGCTGGTTGAACGCGCTGCCGCCGGGCCGTTTCGTGCGATCTATGGTGGCGACATCAACAAAGAGGCGGTCAATGCGATGCGCGAGAACGCCTATGGCATCAAAGGCGATGTGACTATGCAGCAATGGGATGTGCGTAAGCTCCCGCTCGACGATGCCAGCGTTACCAAGGTGGTCGTTAACTTGCCCTTCGGGCGACAGATCGCCGATGAAACGGTTATCCCTGGCCTCTACCAGGCAGCGCTTGGCGAGATTCAGCGCGTGCTGCGGCCGGGCGGGCGTCTTATCACCCTCTCGGCCGATGGTCGCCTGGTTGACGAGGCGCGTCGGCTCACGGCGCGCAACCTGCGCCCGCAGCAGCGCCATAAACTGGTAGTGCTCGGCCAGGCGGCAACGATCGGCGAGTATATACGAGGCGAATAGATGGGCCTTGAATTAGCGGCTGGGGGGTATGTTATGCCGCTCTACACCGAGCGGCTGGTGCTACGTGGTTTTAGGCTAGCGGATGCGCCCCTGATCGCCGAGATGGTCGCTTTGCGCGAGGTGGCTGAGGGCACGCTGAACATCCCACACCCCTATCTCCCGGAAATGGCCGAGCAGTGGGTCGCCGGGCACCCAACCGCAGCCAAGGATGACGTCTATAATTTTGCTATTACGCGCGTCAGCGATGGCCTCCTGATCGGGTCGATCGTCATCAGCGTTGCCCCGCGTTTTCAACGCGCCGAGATCGGCTACTGGCTTGGCCTGACCTACTGGAACCAGGGCTACACCACCGAGGCCGCACGCGCGGTGTTGCACTGGGGCTTTACACAGCTGGGCCTGCACAAGATGTGCGCCTCGCACTTCCCCGCAAACCCCGCCTCGGGCCGCGTGATGCAGAAGCTCGGCATGCAGTACGAAGGCACCCTGCGTCAACACGTACGCCGCGACGGCGAGCCTTTCGTCGATCTGATAATGTACGGGGTGCTGCGCGAAGAATTCCTAAGGTAAAGGGCAAACGCTGGGCATTAGCAGTCAGAACGGCCGACAAACGGCTCCGCGCGCTGCAGTTCAATACGGTTTTGCCAGCCACATGGAAGTGAGCAACCCGACCCCACCCATTATGTTGGGCAATGGCTTACCGCTCAGCGACTTGCTGCTTGCGGCCTTCGCCATGCTGATCGCCGGGCTGCTCCTTAATCGCTTGCCACGCTCTCTGCTGTAACAATCGCCGGCTGCTGCTTGTAAATAAGCTACCAGCAGCAAGCTATACTACTGCATCCTGCGCCGCAGCAGCATCACACCGGTCAGCAGCATCACCAGGCTGATCCCGATCGCCAGCAACGCCCAGTCGAAGGCGCTTGTCTGGGGGAGTGTACCGGTGGGCGGGCGAGCAGTAGGCTGGGTGACAGGCGGGCGCGCGGTTGGGACTGCCGTTGCCGCTGGTGGGCGGGTAGGCGCTACCGTGGCATTCGGTGGCGTGGTGGGCACCGCGGTCGCATTCGGTGGCGTGGTGGGCACCGGCGGTCGCATTCGGTGGTGTGAGTCGGCGCAACGTAGCGTTGGGCGGCGTGGTGGGCACCGTCGTCGCGTTGGGTGGAGTTGTCGGTATTGGGTACGGATAGTTTGGCTGCGGATAGGGATAGGGCCCCTGCGCCATTGCCACGCCAAAAACAGCAAAGCTGGCCACGAGCGCTAATGCGACGCCGATCGTAAAGAGATTACGACGCATTTCTTACCTCGCAATACGAAGGCTTAGACACCACCCATAGTATACAATGCCCTTCCAAAGTTGTAAGCCCTTTTTTTGAGGGACTTTTATCGCGTTTTCTACCGTACTTAAAAACAAAAGCTCGCCTTTACTGCGATAGCTGCCAAAAATATGGCACGCTTCTTGCGAGAACGTCTTGCTATGATTAATCTTGGCGACCATAACATTGAAAAGCTGCACGCGCGCATCGAACAACTTGAACGGCAACTTGCGCATTACCGCGCCACCGATGGCCTCGGGGCCGGTGCCCGCTACCGAGCGCTCTTCGACTCGATGCCACAGCTAGTCTGGGCGACAAACCAGGACGGCTGGCACACCTACTATAATCGACGCTGGTACGAATTCACCGGGCTAAGCGAGACAGAATCGCTGGGCTTTGGTTTTGCTAATGCGTTGCATCCCGACGATAAAGAGCGTACCCTGACGCGCTGGCATAAGGCCTGGCACGATGGTGAAAGCTACGAGATCGAATATCGCTTCCGCCGCCACGATGGCGTCTATGAATGGTTCATCGGGCGCGCTATGCCGGTTGTTGCCGAAGATGGCCGCATTGTTGAATGGATCGGCACCTGCACCAATATCGATGAACAAAAGCGTATCAGTGAAGCGCTCAGCAGTTTCCGCAATACGCTCGACCGCACGCACGACTGTGTTTTTATGTTCAGTCCGGACGATCTAAAGTTTTTTTATGTAAACCAGGGTGCGGTCGACCAGGTAGGATACAGCAAGGACGAGCTGCTGACGATGACTCCGCTTGATATCAAGCCCGACTACGACGAGGCGCGCTTCCGAGCGCTGATTCGCGCGTTGATCGAGGGCGATGAGCAAGTGCATACCTTTATAACTGTTCATCGTCATCGCGACGGCCATGCTATACCGGTCGAGATCGGTTTGCAATATGTGCCTAGCGAAGCATGTTTTGTTGCTGTAGTGCGCGACATCACCGATCGGATGCAGGCCGAAAATCGCTTGCGCGAAAGCGAAGCCCGCTACCGAGCACTTGCCGATGCAATGCCGCTGCTGGTCTGGCTTGCTACACCAGACGGCAAGAGCTTCTACTATAATCAGCGCTATCTGCACTATACCGGGCTCAACAAAGCCGAACTCGATATGGAGGGTTGGAGCGAGCTCATCCATCCCGATGACCGTGCTGAAGCGGAGGTACGCTGGCGAGCATCGCTGGCGAATGGCTTTCCTTATGAGATGGAGTTTCGGCTGCGACGGCACGATAACGAGTTTCGTTGGATGTTGGTGCGAGCAGTGGCAGTGCGCGACGAGCACCATACGATCAGCTATTGGGTCGGTACAAATACGATTATCGACGAGCAGAAACGAACCGAAGAGATGCTACGCGAACGCAGTGCTGAATTAAGCCATTTGACCCAAGCACTTGAAATACGTAACCGCGAGCTCGACCAGTTTGCATATGTGACCTCGCATGATCTTAAAGCACCGCTGCGCGGCATCGCTAACCTAGCGGGCTGGATCGAAGAAGATCTGCCGGATATGCCCACGCCGATCAAACAGCACCTCGATCTCATGCGGGGCCGGGTTTATCGGATGGAAGCGCTCATCGATGGCATTTTGCAATTCTCACGGGTTGGGCGCGCCAAACAAGAGATCGAGCTTATAGATGTGCGCGAACTCCTCGACGACGTAATCGACTTGCTGGCGATCCCGCGCCATGTGATGCTCACTATCGATGTTGACCTGCCGCCATTGTTGACGCAGAAACTGCTCTTGCAGCAGGTGTTTGCAAATTTGATCGGCAACGCTGTCAAACATAGCTTGCAGGATAATCTACGCATTAGCATCAGCGCTCAGCCACTGCCGGAACATATCGAGTTTCGGATTGCCGACAACGGCCAGGGCATCGCACCAAAATACCACGAACGGATTTTTGGCATCTTCCAGACGCTCGCCTCGCGTGACAAAATTGAAGGGAGTGGGCTCGGTCTGGCACTAGTTAAGCGTATTGTTGAGCATCAACGCGGCCAAGTATGGGTGGAGTCAGCTGAGGGAAAGGGCGCGACCTTCTTCTTTACCTGGCCTTATCGTGTAAGCGAAGCGGGCGTTGCAAAACATCCGCGAATACAGCGGGATGCCTGATTGGTGATGCAGCGGCAGGCACCTGAGATAATCAACAAGCTCGGCATCCCTATAAAGAATACGGCCTAACGAGTTACAGCAATGTAATCTAAGCACAAGCTGGATCGCCTGGCGTATGGCGCGCATGTTGCATAACACGTATAAAGCAACCCGACGGGCGTGGTCAACTCCCATAGGGTTGTTACAGTAAGGAAGTACAGCGAACGGTTATGGACAAAATGCTCAATATATTGTTAGTCGATGACGATGAGATCGATGTACTCAATGTACGTCGCGCATTCAAAAAAAATAACATCCTCAACCCGCTCCACGTGGCCGGCAACGGGATTGAGGCCTTACAGATGCTGCGGACAACCGGGGCCGAAGCAATTCCGCGCGAGCGGCGCATTGTGCTGCTCGATCTGAATATGCCGAAAATGAATGGCCTTGAATTTTTGCGCGAACTGCGGGCCGACCCCGAGCTGCGCACCACCACCGTTATCGTGCTCACAACCTCCGATGATGATCGCGATAAAGTCGAAGCGTACAACTTGAATGTTGCCGGCTATATCGTTAAACCAGTGACGTTTATAGCCTTTGTGGAAGCGATGGCAGCGCTCAATAAATACTGGTCGATTAACGAGTTGCCGTGACATGAGCCATGAAATCTCCATTTTAGTCGTCGATGATGACGAGATCGATCGTCTTGCAGTGCGACGAGCTTTAAAAGCCAGCGGCCTTGACGTGCATGTCGCCGAGGCCGAGGACAATGAGAGTGCGTTGAAATCGCTCTCGACCTTGCCAATCGACTGTATTCTGCTCGATTATCGACTGCCCGGCACCGATGGTCTGACCGTTTTGCGCACAGTGCGTTCAACGGGGATTAAGATCCCGATCATTATGATGACCGGCCAGGGCGATGAGCAGCTGGCCGTCGAAATCATGAAAGCGGGCGCGACGGACTATCTCAACAAAGGTAAAATGTCGAGCGAGACGCTGGTAAAAAGTGTGCGTGCCGCTTTACGTGTTCACAAAGCCGAAGCCATGGTACAATCGGCAGAAGAACAACGGCGGCGAGCAGAAGTCGCGCTGTATCACAGCGAACGGCTGCTGGCAATTACGCTGCGGAGCATCGGCGATGCGGTGATAGCGACAGACGAGATTGGCAAAGTCAACTTTCTGAATGCAGCTGCGCAGGCACTCACTGGCTGGTCGGCGGCGGATGCGATCGGGCGCATGTTCTCTGAGGTCGTACCGCTGCTTTACCCAGCGCACGCAATCCAGCAAAAAACCCTGTGGACTATGTGCTCGAAGCCGGTGTGGTGCTAGAGTTCGACAACCAGGCGCTGGCTGTGTCGCGGCAGGGCCAGCATTTTCCAATCTCGGGCAGTTGTGCGCCCATCCGCGACGAGCAGAGTGCTGTCGTCGGCGTAGTCTTTGTTTTTCGAAACATCACCGAGCGTGTACGGGCAGAGCAGCGGTTGCAGCTTTTGGCGGAGACGAGCCAGCTGCTGGTGGCCTCGCTCGACTATCAAGAGAATCTGATCGGTCTGGCCAATCTACTGACGCCAGATTTCGCCGAGTGGTGTACCATCGATGTAGTTTCCAATGGCCCAGCAATTCGACGGCTCGTGCGCGCCATTGGTGCTTCGCTGCACGGAGCATTGCGCGGCGATGACACGGTCGAAGTCGAGACCGACCCACAAACGGTACAGGGGCCGGCCTTTGTAATTCGTAGCGGGCGTGCTGTGCTCTACCCACATATCGATAATGCGCTGCTGGCAGATCTAGCCGACGATCAGCAAAAGCTGCATGCACAGGGGCTACTGGAGACGCTTCTTTGCGTGCCGCTGATGGTGCGCGGCGGTACACTTGGTTCGATCAGCTTTGGACGGACGGCAAACAGCAAAGCGTTTGACGACGACGACGTTGTTTTCGCCGAAGAGCTAGCGCGCCGAGCGGCGCTGGCAGTCGACAACGCTCTGCTATACCGCGAGGCGCAGGAAGCGATCAAGGCGCGCGACACCTTTCTCTCGATCGCCGCGCATGAATTAAAAACACCACTCACATCATTGTTAGGCTATGCCGACCTTGTGCGGCGGCGTACGCAGGCGGGGTTGCCGATCGGAGAGCGCGAGCAGCGCGGGCTTTCGGTGGTTGTCGAGCAAGCACGGCGGCTAAACCGCATGGTCACATCGCTGCTCGATCTTTCGCGCATTCAGACCGGCCAACTCAGTATCGATCAACGACCGGTCGATTTGAGCACGCTGGTGCGGCGGATTAGCGAGGAAGTGTCGCCAACTCTGATGATGCACACCCTAGTACATGCGGTACCAGACGAGGCAGTGCTGATGATCGGCGATGAGCTGCGGCTGGAGCAGGTGCTGCAGAACTTGCTGCAAAACGCGGCCAAGTACAGCCCACACGGCAGCACGATCCGCCTACGTATGGAAGTGGTCGACAACTGGGCCTGCATTAGCGTCGCCGATCAGGGCCTGGGCATTCCTAACGAAGCGCTACCGCGCATCTTCAATCGCTTCTACCGTGCGCCCAACGCCGCACAGCAGGTGAGCGGTATGGGCGTTGGGCTGTTCGTGGTGCGCCAGATCGTCGAACTGCACGGTGGGCGTATCGAGGTGCAGAGCAAAGAAGGGATGGGTAGTACCTTTTTTGTCTGGTTGCCGTTACAAGCAGAACACGCGTATGGAACTGCCAGCTGATCTTCAAGTTGCGCTGCAGGGTGCGCTGCGTGGTAAAGCCATTGCGTCGCTCGCCGAAACGGCAGCGGCGCTTTCTGCGTGTTATCGTGCCAGTCATGGGCGCGGCGACGGGCCGTTGGCGCGCTCAGCAGGCGAGGCCCTGGCCTATGCTGCGTATCGTATGCCGGCTACGTTCGCCGCTATCTTTAGCGCATTGCAAGCAACTCAGCGCAGGCTGCCGAGCTTTGCGCCGCTGAGCATGCTCGATCTGGGGGCTGGCAGCGGTGCGGCGCTCTGGGCGGCAAGCGGGTGCTTCGACTCGCTGCAACAGGCGCAGCTGTTCGAAGGCGAGGCGGCGATGCTGGCGCTGGGCAAGACTCTCGCTGCGCAAAGCCTGGCACCAGTGGTGCGCGCCGCGTCGTGGGCCAAAGCCGACCTGCTGGCCGCGCCCTTGGCCCTACCAGAAGTCGATCTTGTAACATGTGCTTATGTATTGGGCGAGCTTGGTGCAAGCGCACGCACGACGCTGCTGAGCAACATGTGGCAGGCAACGCGCGGCGTGCTGCTGTTAGTTGAACCCGGCACACCGCGCGGTTTTGCGATTATCCGCGCGCTGCGCGCAGAGCTGATCGCAATCGGCGCTCACATCGCCGCGCCCTGCCCGCATGTGGATGTGTGCCCGATGCCTACCGATGATTGGTGCCATTTCGCCCAACGCATCGCACGACCGAGCTTTCAGCGCACGCTCAAGGGCGCAACACTCGGCTATGAAGACGAAAAGTTCAGCTATATCGCGGCGACACGCCTGCCGCCTGCAGCGCTAGAAGCTCGCATCATACGTCATCCACAGGTGCGCAGCGGCACGATCGAGCTTGAGCTATGCACTCAAGCCGGTACGTTAGTATCACCAACCATCACCAAACGCAATAAAGACAGTTGGCGTGCGGCGCGCGATGCCGCGTGGGGAGGTGAATGGTGAGGCAATTTTGCCTCGCCTTTGTCAGGAAAGATCATTAATTACAACCTCCCGTTCATTATAGCGCTGGGCAGAAGCATTGAGCCATACGTCTGGGGTGTTGTGGGCAGCTTCGCTGCCCACAACACCCCAAACAAAGCTCAATCGTTGTGCTCATCGCTGTAGGGGCAAAAGTTCTTACTTTTTGCTGAAATGCTTCTTCCTCCGAACCTTGTAGCAGAAGATAAACGTCGATAGACTGACCGAGCAAGTGGAAATCGAGCACGATGCGTTCTTCAAGCTTGTGCTCACAGCCTTCTGTGCTCGATAGCAGTGGCCATAAAAGAACGTCCCTGCATGGATATACTCTTTATCGTGTATAATGACAGGGGTGTTCTTATCTGTCAAGCACATCCTAGAAGCCGCCGATGCGCTCATTGACGGTAGCGTCGAGGGCGCTGACCAGCGCGGCAAGTGTGCTGTTGATAGGCGTGGGAATGCCCAGCCGCGCGCCTTCGCGCACAATAGCTCCATTAATGGTGGCGATCTCAGTTGGGCTGCCGCGCAGCACATCTTGCAACATCGAGGAGCGATTGCTAGCCGTAGACTGCGCCACTTCAAGCACGTGCTGGAGCGCGTGCTCATAAGGCAAGTGACTACCGCGCGCTGCTACCACAGCCTCGGCCTCAGCCACTGCCAACGCCACTAGCTCGCGCACAGCATCTACCTCGGCCAGGGTGCCATTGGGAACACGCAAGATCGCCGTTAGCGCGTTGATGCCGACGTTCACCAGGAGCTTGCCCCAGATCAAGGCATCGAGATCATTGCTGACGCTAGCAGGCAGGCCGCTGGCGTGAAAAACGGCGGCCAACTCCATCATCCGTGCTATGTCGGGCACAGCAGAAAAGGCTGTATCGCCCATACCGGCGTGGCGCACGCCGACCGGGGCCTAGGCAAGGTAGCTCCTAATGCGGTCACACCCTGGCCAACGCGCGCATCGCCGAGGACAGTTGCCAGCTGCTCGCGGTTGCCCACACCATTTTGTAAGGTGACAGCGATGCCATTGCTGCGCAGCACCTGGGCGGCTTGCGCAGCGGCCCACGCCGTTTGCTGCGCCTTCACCAGAACAAGCACAATATCGGCGGGGGTGATCGCTGCTACGTCGGTGCTTGCAAAGACCTGGCGCACTGAAACTTGCCCTTCGCGCTCAAGGCGTAGGCCCTCGTGGTTGATCGTATCGGCATGCTGCTGCCAGCCATCGAGCAGCTGCACCTCGGCCTGTGCGCTCAGATAGTAGCCAAGCAAACTGCCCATGGCACCCGCGCCGATAATGACGATGTGCATAGTGAAACCTTTAGAGAAAGGCTTCAGAAAGCTTTTTGTGATGGTCAGTGTTGAAGCTTCGCCTCCAACACTGACCATCACAATCCCTCTCCTGAACCGGCATTCGGGCGAACCATCTCTTAGAGTACAGAACCTAGAGCATAGGGCGCACAGGCGATATACTTTTAAACATCCAGCGCGTCTAACACATCCTGGCCGATGTCGAAACTATTGGCGGCCTCGGGAAAGCTGCCGCTCATCACATCGGCGGCATACTGGCGAATGCCCTGGCTGATGAAATCGCCCGCCTCGGCGTAGCGCTTGCCAAAGGGCAGGCCGAAGCCCGGGAAGAGGCCGAGCATCTCGTGGGTGACAAGCACCTGGCCGTCGCAGTCGAGGCCCGCGCCAATACCGATCGTCGGCACACGCAGCCGCGCGGTGATGCGTTGAGCGAGCGCGGCGGGCACGGCTTCCAGCAAGACAGCCCAGGCACCTGCTTCCTCCAGTGCCAGTGCATCGGCGACAAGCGCGCGCGCCTGCTCTAAACTGCCGCCCTGCACCGTCATCCCGCCAAGGCTAGCGGCCGTCTGCGGCGTGAGGCCGATATGCGCCACCACTGCGATGCCAGCATCGACGATGGCGCGCACCAGCGGCGCGTGTTTGGCCGTCGCCTCAAGTTTTACACAATCCATGCCGGCCTCTTTGATATGGCGTGCGGCGTTGCGCACCGCCTCAGCCGGATCGTGCAGTTGGTATGCCAGAAACGGCATATCGCCAACCAGCAAGGCGCGTTTGGCCGTGCGCCCGACCGCTCTAGCATGATGAATCATCTCGTCCATCGTCACCGGCGCGGTACCAGCGTAGCCGAGCATCACCATGCCCAGCGAGTCGCCGACAAGGATGACATCGATACCGGCCTCGTCGACCAGGCGCGCAAAAGGTGCGTCGTAGGCGGTGAGCATGGTGAACTTCGAGCTACCCTTACGGGCTTGCAAGGCAGGAATGGTGACTTTCGTTGTCAAGGTGGTTTCCTTATTGGCTACAGCAGAAGTCAGGCCTCAAGACTCAGCATTCAGGAGCTTCAGCGCATACAACGCGACTGCTGCGCTGCGAACGAGCGCATTGTTCATTGTACGGCCAGCGCGCCTTTGCGGTTAGAAAACGACAACCAGAGCGAGCAGAGGTGCAATAGTGAGCACCAAACCGAAGGCGACGAGGGCTGCCCCGGCGATGGGGGCGATCGTAGTGCCATGGCGATGGAGAAGCTGACTAAGGCGGCGGCTGGTGGGTAGGGCGATGATCGGCAACAGCAGCAGAGCGGCCATCAACAGCGCAAAGGCGAACACGAGGGCCATGCCCGACCAGAACGAGGTTGTGCCAACAGCGACGAGCGCCAGGCTAGCGAGGAAGGGGCCACAACAGCCGATGCAATAAACGGCGAAGGCAACAAGAGAGGCCAGTTTGTTGATGAAATTACTTGATATATCTTTTGAGCCTTCTTTCAAATAAGTGGGATTCCAATCCTCATCCGCGGTCTGCGATTGAAAAAATTACTAAAAGGTCACTTGAGACGGCTGCTTAAAAAAAATCTATTACTCTTATC
>JAAUTF010000077.1 GCA_012031775.1 Candidatus Altimarinota bacterium
TCGGCGGCGGGGGTGTCGGCGACAAGCGCCTGGACGTGGAGCGTGTAGCTGGCGGGCGGAAGATCGACGGCCACCTCGGAGGCGGCCTGGGCCGGGGCCTGCGCAGCGCTGCGCACTAGTTGAGCATCGCTCGCTGTACCCGTGCTCGTTAGCCAGTAGCGGAAGGCGACCTCGTGCGGCGGCAACCAGGGCACGGCAAGCGCGAAGTGGAAGCGCAGATCGTTTTGAACAGCCTCGAAGACCTGCCCGTCGCGCCGGACAGTTACGCCGTCGGAAACATTAACGACGCTGATCGCCGGGCGCAGCGCGGCAACCTGGAGGGGGCGAGCGTCGCGCATACTCACGCCGCCGCCGCGCGTGCCAAACCAGAGCCGATCGCTGCGATCGACGAAGATCGTCTGGACATAGTCGTGGGTCAGGCCAGCGCCGGAGCGAATGCGCTGCCAACCGGTAGCGCTGCGGCGCAGCAACCCTTGCGCGCGTGTCGCGAACCAGAGATCGCCCGTTGTATCGCCGACGACGGCGAGGGCTTCGACGGCTGCGAGATCGACGCCGTCGACACGCTCATCGGCGAGGACAACGCTGGTGTCGTCGCGGACTTGGACAAGACCTTGGAAACTGGCGAGCCACACGTCGCCGCGGGCGGTCTCGCCGATCGACCAGACCGTGTTGCGATTGCGCTCGCGAAAGCTAAACTGCTCGACGCGACCTGCGCGCAGGCGCAGCGCACCGAGACCATTGGTGCCGAACCAGACATCGCCGGAGCGGGCCTGCCAGATCGCCTGGACGAAGGCACCTGGCCATGCGGCGAGCGATTGCCAGCGCTCGGCACCGGGGCGCAGCACCGCGATACCTTGGCCAAAGGTGCCGGCCCAGACATTGCCGCTTGTGTCGACGAGCACGGCACGCACATCGTTGCCGGGCAGACCATCGGCGACGGTGAAGCTCCGCCAGCCGATGGCGTCGAGGCGGCTAAGACCGCTGCTGGTGGCGAACCAGACGCTTGCGGCGTCGCCCGAGATCGCCCAGACATTGGCGTCGAGCAGGCCATCAGCGGTGCGATAGCTAGCCCAGGCCGTGCCATCGTAGCGGCTCACGCCGTTCTCGGTGCCGAACCAGAGCGCGCCGCTGGGCGATTGCCAGATCGCTTGCACAATATTGCCAGCAAGGCCATTGGCGGTGGTAAAGCTGTGCCAACGCTCGTCTGCTTGGCGTGCTGCGGCACGCGCTGGCACGGGTATAAGCGTGATGAGCACGATGAGGGCACAGATGACGGGTGGTATGCGCATGGTGGAATTGTGGCGAGCGAAAGATAAATCTCAACGTTGTACGCAAGGTAGGGAACGGCATGCTGCGCCGCTACGTGGCGCTGGCCGATGCGAAGGCATCGATGTGGCGTTGATATGGTGCATCGGTGTGCGATGTTGTTGCTCTTTCATGTAACGGCACGTGCGGGGTTCTGTCAACTACCCGACGATTACCCAACAGGGTACTTGTTGGCTCATCCGGCCTTTCGGTAGGCTGATCGTGTTCAGCCGAACCTAAAGGAGGAAGCCGAGATGCGCCATTTTGCTGTACTGTTGTTCACCTGTCTCGTCGCGTTTATCGGCGGGCTCGCGGTGCCGCGCCCGGTCGCCGGGTTATTTGTTACAGCAACGCCGAGCCCTGTTCCAAGCCCGCTGCCAAGCGCCCTGCCGAGCGTCACGCCGTGGCCGAGCCCACAGCCTAGCCCGACATCGCCGCCGCTAAGCCCGACACCGCTGGGGCCGGCCTCGGTGCAAAGCTACGTTGGCTATCGTGTGAAGACCGGAGATACATTGGCATCGATCGCGGCACGTGGTGGCAGCAGCGCAATCTTGATCCGGCGCTATAACCGCTTGCAGGGCGTGCCGCAGGTGGGGCGCGAGTTGATGATACCGGTTCTGCGCCCACAGGAGAGCCGCATTCCATTCAAAGAGATGATGGTGCTCAAGGGTAATACGGCTCAGCCATGGGTGGCGCTCACGCTCGACTGCGGCAATAGCGAGGGCCGCCTGCCCGGCATCCTAGATACTCTCCGCGCCTATGATGTGCAGTGACCTTTTTTTCTGGTCGGCAATGTGATCGAGCAGTATCCGGATGTGGTGCAGCGGCTGGTGCGCGAGGGCCACGAATTAGCCAACCATTCGTACAGTCACCCCGATTTTACAAAGCTGAGCGAAGCGGCGATCCTGGCCGAATTGCGGCGCAACGAGCGGAGCATCGGCGCGATCCTGGATGCGCCTGATCCGATGCGGCCCTTCTTCCGCTTTCCGTACGGTACCTATGATATGCGCGTGCTAGAGACGGTCATCGGCGCTGGGTACCTCCCGATCCATTGGGGCATCGACGTGCTCGATACGGTCGGCGAGCCCAAATCGGCGGCGTTCGTGACGGAGCGCCTATTGGCGATCGACGATGAGGAACTGCCGGCAACGATCGTGCTGGCGCATTGCACGCAGGCCGTAGCAGAAGCGCTTCCGTCGATCATCGAGGGCTACGCTGCGCGTGGCTATGAGCTGCGCACTCTCTCGGAGGTGCTAGGGCCGTAGCTAGTGCAATTGCAGATTGCAGATGTGGGATTGCCGATTGCTCCTGCCGTAGTGGGACGCTATCGCTATGGCTGCGATGGGGCGGTGCAGGTGCGATTCTTGCGGTGCGGTAGACGATGGCACCGCCCACACTTTTTGCTGCGTGAGCGGTCGCGCCTATGTTATTCAGCGTTCTATGCGCAAGAGGGAGCCTGCAGGATGCCTACGATCAGTGTGATAATGCCGACGTATGCGTAGGCTGCTTTCGTTCGGCGCGCGGTGGCGAGCGTGCAAGCGCAGACGCTGGACGATTGGGAGCTGCTGATTGTCGACGATGCTTCGCCAGATAACACAACAACGGTGGTTGCCGGGCTCTTGAACGACGTGCGTATCAGCTATGTGCGGCTGGCGCAAAACTGCGGTCACGGCGGCGATCAACGCGGGGCTGCGCCTCGTGCGCGCGCCGTATATCGCCTATTTGCTGTCGGACGATGTGTATCAGCCGGAGCACCTGGCTACGCTTCTGGCCACGCTCGAAGCCGATGCTGGCGCAGTGTTGGCCTTTTCTGGCATACGATACCACTACAATCGTTATAGCGAGGGCCAGATCGAAGGATGCAGCTTGCAGCTCGTGCAGGTAGTGCAGCGGCGCGGCGACGAGCGCTGGATCGAGCGCACCGATCTTGTCAGCGATGATCACGAGCGCATTTTCTGGGCGCAGCTACGCGCGCGTGGAAGCTTTAGCGGCAGCGGTCGCATCACCTGTGAGTGGGTGCGTCACCCTGGCCAGTTGCACCGGTTCATCCGCGAGCAAGACGGCGGCGGCATCAATCCGTTTCGCGCGCGCTTTCAGGTGGCGCACCCGCTACGTTTCCACTCCGCGCACGGCAACTTCATCGACGAGGTTGCACACTACCGCCACTACCGCGAGCGCCCGGCAACACCGCAGGCCGCCGATGGATTAACCATTTTGCTGGTGGGCGAGCTGGCCTACAACGCCGACCGTGTGCTGGCGCTTGAAGAACGCGGGCATCGGCTCTACGGCCTCTGGACAAGCAGCCCGGCCTGGTTCAAGACTGTTGGCCCTTTGCCTTTCGGCCATGTCATCGATCTGCCCAGGGACGATTGGCAGCACGCGGTACAACGCATCCAACCCGATGTTATCTACGCACAGCTGAACTGGCAGACGGTGGCGTTTTGCCACACTGTGCTGCGGGCGAACCCGGGCATCCCGCTGGTGTTTCATTTTAAAGAAGGGCCGTTTATCTGCTACGAGCAAGGGCTGTGGCCGACGCTTGTGCGTGTGCTGCGCAGGAGTGCGGCGCAGATCTTCATCAGCGCTGAGAACCGCGCGTGGTTTCGCCTGGCGCTAGGCGAGATGCTCGACCCGGCGCGTAGCTTCATCCTCGACGGCGATCTGCCGAAGGTCGACTGGTTTGATGAAAGCTGGGCACCAAAACTCTCGGAACACGACGGTCAGATTCACACAGTTGTGACGGGCAGGCCGCTGGGTCTGGCACCCTTCAGCGCCATTGCAGCGGCGGGGATCAATGTGCATCTGTATGGTGAGCAGTTTCAGCAGACAGTACCAAACCTGTTGCGCGAAGGGTTGCCGAGCGAGTTTTTACATCTGCATCCGGCGGTTGAACCAGCGATGTGGGTGCGCGAGCTGTTGCGCTACGATGCGGCGTGGCTTCATCTGTATACGAGCGACAATGGCGGCGATGTGCGGCGCGCGCGCTGGGACGACCTGAACCTGCCTGCGCGCCTGGGCAACTATGTAGCAGCCGGATTGCCCTGGATCATGCGCGACAACGGTGATGTGCTGGTGGCAACCCAGCGCCTGGCCACAGAACTTGGGGTTGGTCTCTGCTTTAACGACTGGTACGATCTGGCCGCGCAGTTGCGCGATCGGCAGCTGCTGTTGGCGAAGACCGCCACTATGCGCGGCGCGCGGATGCAATTCGCCTTTGATAACCATGTCGACGCATTGATCGCTATTTTACGGCAGGCTCGTGCCTAAGACACGGTGCGCCAAGAGGTGATCATTCTGGCGCACGCCAGGTTCAGGAACGGGTGGGTGCTGGTCGTGGTGGCGGCGCAGCCGCCACCACCGACCAGCACCCACGGCTTTCTTGCAACCTTGTTTAGCGCTTGCACCAGCAGCTACAGAGCTGCACGCTAGCGGCGCATCAAGGGCATACGAATAATAAATAGCGAACCCTGGTCAGGCCCATCGCTCTGCACTTCAACCTGACCACCGTGCAACTCGATGATATGACGCACAATAGAAAGGCCCAGGCCCAGCCCTTGCTGAGCGCGTGTCGCGGTGGTGTCGGCCTGGCGAAAGCGCTCGAAGACATGCGGCAAGAATGCAGGGCTGATACCGGCGCCGCTGTCACGTACGCTCAAAGCGATCTGGTGATCGAAGCGTTCCAGGCGAACCGCGATCAGGCCCGCAGTAGGAGTAAACTTTGTGGCATTGGTGAGCAGATTCCATACAACCTGCTGCAAACGTAGTGCATCGCCATAGATCAGATCGGCGGCGGGATCGATCTCGACGGAAAGCTGCTGTTGTTTTGCTTCGATAGCAGGCCGTACAATGTCGAGCGCCGCCTGAATAACACTACTGAACATAATAAGCTGTAGATCGAGGCGTAGCGTACCGCTCGCCATGCGGGCACCGTCGACGAGATCGTCGATCAACCTGGCCTGCGCCTCGGCGCTGCGCACCATATGTTCAAGAATACGTGCGCGACCGACATCGTCGTACTTGCGCGTCTGGAGCAGCTGCGCGTAGCCAAGAAAGGCGGTGAGGGGCGTACGCAGTTCGTGCGACACAGTCGCCAATACGTCATCTTTCATACGACTGGCAGCCTCGGCTTGCGCGCGTGCGGCCTGTTCCTGAGCATAGAGCTGCTGATTCTCCAGCGCACTGGTGGTCAGGCGTGCCAACTGGATGAGTACGGCCTCGTCATCGGCAGCGAACGTAGATTCATCGCCTGGAACAGCGAGCTGAATGAGACCTAGTACCTGGTCGTTGTGTGTGTGCAGCGGGACTACAAGCCAGCTGCCGGGCACTATCGCCATCTCACGTGTCGCGGCCTGCCAATGCGGCGCGGCTGCCAGGTCGGAGGCAGTATAACGCAGCGGCTGTGTGCGCCCGCCCCAAGCCGCAGCAACCCCAAGACCAACAGCGGTCAGGGCGTCACCATAGGTAGCGGGATAAGCGCCAGCCAATGTGACAGCAACCATTGTTTGCGCACCGTCGTGGTCGGTGCGCAAACTCACACCGGCCCAGGAAGCATCGAGCAGGGCGCGCGCTTCGTCGACGATCTGCTGCATGAGGGCCAGTAGCGGCTGTGCCGCGTTGATGGTAGTGGCCAGTTGGGCCAAGCGTAGCAGCTGTTTGGAACGATGGTGCAGGACAGCTTCGGCACGCTGTGCATCGGTAACATCGAGCTCGGCGACCACACCAGCCACGATCGCGCCATTTGCATCACGCACCGGAGCGGCATTATTCAAAAACACGCGCTGCTGGCCGGTGTGAAACTGCTCGCAAACGACGAGCTCGCCGGTGATGATCTCGCCCATATTGAGGGCACGGCTCATCGCCCACTCGTGCGCCTCGATGCGCCGGTTCGTGTCAGGCCAATAGCCAACCCACTGGTTATACTCACGCCAGTTTGCCGTATGTGGCCAGATTCCCCAGAGCGCGCTATGGGCAGCATTGGCGTGTAATACTCCTCCGTCCGCATCGGCAATCAAGACACCCACAGGCAGGGCGTCGAGCACAGCACCGAGCAGGGCTACGCTCTGAATGCGTGTAGCCATATCACGGTCACATTGTAAGACGCTATACTGCCCATCGCTCGCTGCGATCAAGGTTTGACGGCTTTCAACCAGGATCGGCTGGCCAGCGCGCGTAGTATGGCGCAGCTCACCGTGCCAGCGCTGTGTCGCCAGTAACGCAGCTTGTAGCTCGGGCCATAGGGTGCCGGGCGTGGTCTGTAGCAGCCCCGGCAGCATATGCCCCAGCGCTTCGTCTGCCGTAAAACCGTACAGCGCCTCGGCACCACGGTTCCAAAGGTGACAATGCCCGGCCAGACCCACACGATAATCGGATCTTGAGCTGCCTCGACGAGGCGTGCAAGCGGCCCGTCGTGCGGCGCGGCTCTATCTATGTTGGCATCTGGTGCAATCCTTGCTGCTGCTGCCGCATGGAGTGCGTGTTCAGCTGATGAAGATTCGCTCGACATACGCATGCTTTTTGTTATGGAAACGACGACGATGGCATAGTGCCGCTGGCCGCGTTTCAGGCTGTGCACATATCGTACACTTACAACATGCGTGCCAGCAATATGAAACGGGGTGGGGCGATTGGGGCTGGGCGATTGCAGATTACTTATTCACATCTGAATAACGCTTCGTCGCAGGGCAAAGGCCAAGGGTTAGGGGGCGATGGCCTGCGCCAGATCGGCCAACAGCGCCCGTTGGCCGCGCAACCCGGGGTAGCCGATACGATCAAGGGTAACAACGCGCCCAGCCTGCACGGCCGACAGTTGCTGCCAGAGCGGCTTGGCCTGCACATCGCGTACAGCACCATCCTCGCCCTCCACATCAGCAGATTGCAGCAGCAGCAGCGTTGCACCATCGGCCAGTGGTAGCTGCTCCAGGCTGATAAAAGCACGCCCATTGCGCACCGTCAGCCCTGCCTTGCTGGCCGGATCGGGCCGTAGCTGCACGCCGAGCTCGCGCAGTAACAACGGAAGCGGAGCGGGGCCATCGAACCAGAGCGCAAGACTTGGGCCAGGATAAACCGTCATCACAGAGACGCGCTGGGCAGCGGCATCAATGCGCGCGGCAGTGGCCTGCACTTCGGCACGAAAGGTGTCTACGGCGTGCTGGCCTTCGTCGCCGCGCCCAAAAACGGTAAAAGTCTCGATATAGTTATCGAGCGGAGTAGCTCCGCCGAGTGCCACTGTCGGCGCAATAGCGGCGAGCCGGGTGTAGCCGATCTGTTCGATAAAGTAGCTGGTGCCGACGATCAGATCGGGCTGATATGCGCTGAGCGTTTCGAGCGAGAGCGTGGCAGCTGAGGGGAAGAGCGCGATGCCCTGCAGCTCCTCGACGGTGAGCAAGGGCACGCGTTGTGGGACATTGACGCTGGCGGCAACCGGGACGCGCCGGCATCGAGCAGGTCGGAGAGGAGGCCTTCTTCGCCGAGCGCGAGCACACGTTGTGGATTGAGCGGCACCTGCGTTTCACCAAAAGTATGGCGAATCAAACGATGTTCCGCTGTGGTCGCGACCAGACTCAGCGCTTGGGCCGCAGGTGGCCGGGCTGTGCAAGCTGTGAGCACAGAGAGTAGCGCCAGGATAAGCGCAACACGTAGCAGCCGTAAGAACATAGCTCAGTGTCAGGTGAAAACAGTGTTAGCCCGTGCTCTCGCTCACCCAGCGCACCTTGGCGGCGAGCGGGCGGCGGCGACCGTCGGGCCAGGCGATGGCGGGCCAGCCGACGTAGAAAAAGCCGAGTAGCTGCGTCTCTGGGCAAAACCAACGGCCTCGGCGACGTGTAGGTGGAGCGCGCAGGCACCGCTTGTCCACTTAGCGGCGAGGCCAAGTGTGCTCGCCATCAGATGCATATTTTGCACTGCGCTGCCAAAAGCGATCAGCTCTTCCCAGGCTGGCATCTTTGGATCGGGGCGCATGCCGAGCGCGATCCAGACGGGAGCCTGCCAAACACGCTCGCGCTGAGCACGTTCACCAGCGCTGTTAGTGCCTTCGCTCTGGTTGATCAGGCGAAAGGCCGTGCCGAAGGCATCGCCGATGATCTGGCGCGCCGCGCCGCTATAGACGACAAAGCGCCAGGGCTCGGTCTTACCGTGGCTTGGTGCCCAGTTCGCGGCCTCAAGCAGTTGCTCCACCAGGCTGAGGTCGATAGGATCGGGAGCGAGATCTTTAAGCCCGAAGCTGCGGCGGGTGGCGAGTACGTTGAGCAAGCGGGCAGCGCTGTCTGCGTCGCGCTCGGGCGGAGGCGCGGCGATAAATTCGGGGGCAACAACACTGATACGTGCGCGCTCGGCCAGGGCAACCAGTGTCGGTCGCAGCTGCGCCGGATCAGTCAGCGCTGCGCCGAAAGGCACGCGAGCGAACTGAGTGCGGCCCGCTCCGCTCACACGCAGATCGAGGCCAGTGGCATCGATACGCTCAACCAGCGCGTGCTCTGCCCAGTTTAAGCCAGCAAGGCTGCGCGCGTAGGCCAGCAGGGCATCGGCGTGCTCGTGATTCATATGCTCGATCGCCGCATCCGCGATCGAAGCCAGCGGATCGTGGGTGATGGTCATCAGCGGCCTCCTGAGCCGGTTATTCAAATGGATGGCGATCGCCAGTTCGTGCTAACAACTAAAGTTAGATTATACTAATGACCAGAGTTTGTCAAGTTCGTGCTTTCGAAACTAGGCCAGTGTCCGAGCGTAGGCATGGCGCTGGCCCTGTTCGGACATCAGGAGCATAACGATGGCGTCCCAGTTGCGATAGGCAGCATCTACACTTGGCAGTAGAAGTCAGGCTCTTGAATTCAGAAGCGCGAGCGCATCACAATGCGCTTCGGGCGTGCCGATTGGCTCAATCGACCTGACCACTGCTTTAGGCTCCAGGCGTGCGCTCGAAGTTCACCGTGACACGGTCGAGCCACTCGCGGAAGAGCGCTACTTCGCTCGCCGAGAAGCCGGCGAACATCGTAGTTAAAAAGACCTCGCTGGCAGCGGCGAGGTCTCTATGCAATTCGTGCGCCTTGGGAGTTAGAAACAGCAACTTGACCCGCGCATCGTCGGCGCTAATGCGGCGTTCAACAAAACCGCGCTCGACCATAACATCGATCACATTCGTGAGCGTTGGCGAGGTCACGCTCAGGCGCTCTTGCATAAGACGATGTTCCAACCCATCTTGGTGGAGTAACTGCTGAATGACATCGAACTGTGCGGCTGTCATTCCAAGCGGCAGCAGCACCTCGTCCATACGTTTTCGCATTGCCAGGTAGGCCCGCTTGAGCGCAAACGAAGGATGCATCTTCAACCCTTTCACTACAAATATAGCAGGCTATACGTTAGCTTCCTATACAATAATGGACGGTGAGGTAGGTGTCAAGGGCAACATGTTGCTCTTCAGACGAGCTTCAGCAAGGAGATAGGCCCTCCAGAAACCCTTTCCAAGGCCGTAGCGTATTTCAGAAGCGCTTAGTGGAAAGTACGTCAAAAGTCCGGGCAATAGTCTGAATAGAGCGCCTGGCCTGGGCCGATGAGCGTCGACGCGGGGCGCTTTCTCAAGCAGCACACCGCCACGCCGGTGATGGCCCCTGTCGTCGGCCCGCTGACCGCTGCTTTCTACCTGAAAGATGAGTTCTATCACGACAATTACGCGGTAGCACGCGCCTTGGCGGCGGCACTCAATCAGCAGCTGCGCGCGCTTGATGCCGTGGGCGTAGACCTTTTAGTGATCCCGGCGGAACGATTGCATCTCGCGCCCGACTGCGGAATGTGGCATCTACCGCGCGCGCCTTTTGTGGTGCTTGCAAAATGGCCCCTTTTTGCAGCTATCCGGCGATCTGACGGCATTGTACTTGTTAGTCAGAGGTTCGCGCCCGGCTGTTTGCTTTTCTGGCCTGGCGCGTAATCCTTCATCACGATGAGCAAGGAGGCCATCAGATGCGATCGCTGCTTCGACAATGCACACTTTTGATGCTTGTGGTGTTTCTTGGCGTAACTGCTGCGGCATGTGGCACACAACAGGGTGCCGCAACAGACGGCCAGGGCACAAGCGGCACGGCCACCGGCGGGACAGACGGCCAGGGCACAAGCGGCACGGCCACCGGCGGGACGAGTGCTGTGGCCGGGTTACCAGCTGAATGTTCGAATGTCCAGCTAGAGTACTGGAACCCTTTCAGCGGCCCCGATGGCCCCTTTATGGGTGAACTAGCTGAGCGTTTCGGTGCCGAGACCGGCGTTCAGGTTGCTATGACCAGCATCAACAACAATAACCCACCCGGCGGCTACTACACACGTTTGGCAACCTCACAGGCCTCGAACCTTCTGCCCGATGTGGCGATCATTCATGCAGACCAGGTCGCAACCCAGGCCTTTCGTAATGTCATCCGCCCCATGGACGACCTCGTGAGCGAGATGGGCATTGATGGCGGCGATTTCCCGGAAGCAGTCTGGAACGCTGGTGAAGTGGCAGGTAGTCGGTATGCTATCCCGCTCGACATCCACCCGATGACGATGTTCTACAACCAGGAGGCACTACAGCAAGCCGGGCTTAGCGGGCCGCCAACTAACGCTGAGGAATTTGAGCAGGCCGCGCAGACTGCGACCAACGATGAAACTTTCGGCTTTATGTTGACGACTGGTTTCCCCATTCAGCAGATCTTCCAACAGATGTTACACCAGTTCGGTGGCAGCGAGTTCAATGAAGATGGAACAGAAGCGACGTGGAACAGCGAAGCGGGCGTTCAAGCTTTGCAGTGGATGAAAAACGCTCAGGAACAGTACGGCGAGCCAAACCTCGAAGTCGACGCCGAATTGAATGCGTTTCGCTCAGGCGGCGTCGGCATGATCTGGAATGGGATCTGGCAGACCGCAGATATGACTGGCGAGGGTGTGGAATTCCAGAGCGGTGCTACGGCGGTGCCACAGATCGGCCCGCAACCAGCGGTCTGGGCAGGATCACATCAACTCGCACTGCCGGCGCAGAGCAACCCCGACCCTTGTAAAGAAGCAGCGGCAGCGCTCTTCATTCGTTACCTCATCGATAACTCGGTGGAGTGGGCGCGCGCAGGCCAGATTCCGGCTAGCAACAACGTGCGCGCAAGCGAGGAATTCCTGGCGATCGAGCCACAGGCCGCGATCGCGCCGTCGGTCGAAAGCGCCTTTTTCCCGCCTTCTGTCCCAGGTATCACCGATGCCTTCCTGCCGATGGCCGAGGCAGTGGGTGCAGTGATGTCGGGCAATGCGCCGGACATTCAGGCGGCGCTCGACGACTCAGTGGCGCGCGCGAACCAGATCTTAGAGCAGAATCGCCAGAACTTCGGCGAGGCACCTTCGCAGTAATGAGGGAGTGGCATCTCTAGACAAGGTTGCAAAAAAGCCGTTGGTGCTGGTCAGGGGTGGTGGCGCAGCCGCCACCCCTGACCAGCACCCCGTTCCTGAACCTGGCGTGCGCCAGTACGGCCACGTACTGGCGCACCATGTCCTAACAGTAGAAGGCAGGCAGCCATGGCGACAAGCGCAACCCGGAGCGAAGTTGCTCCACGGAGCACGCCCCGCAGGCGGCAGTTCAGCGTGACACCGTATCTGTTCATTTTGCCGCATCTGGTGCTATTTACGCTCTACCTGGGCTACCCCTTTTTTTATGGGCTATACATCAGCCTGTTTCAGTTCGACTATTTGCGCCCCGAGCGCACACTCTTCGTTGGCGTGCAAAACTACTTGAGCCTGTTTACGCCGGGCAGCGTTGAGTACCAAACCTTCTGGAATGCGCTGGGCAACACACTCGAATTCGTACTCTACAGCGTGCCGCTACTGGTCGTCTTGCCCCTTGGTCTGGCTGTTTTGCTCAACACCAAGCTGCCGGGGCGCAATATCTTTCGTGCGATCTACTTCGCGCCCTGGGTCCTCTCGGTCTCGGTCGTCGGCTTACTCTGGTGGTGGATCTTCCAAAGCCAGGGCGGGCTTATCAACTACTACCTAGACGCGCTGAACCTGCCGGAGCCGCGCTGGCTTTCCTCGTTGCCATGGGCTTGGGTGGCTATTGTAGTGGCGACGATCTGGTGGACGGTGGGCTTCAACATGATCATTCTGCTGGCCGCGCTGCAAGACATTCCGGGCCATCTGTATGAAGCGGGCGCGATCGATGGTGCGACGGGCTGGCAGATGTTTTGGCGCATTACGCTGCCCTTGTTGCGCCCGATCTTGCTGTTTATTGTGGTCATCTCGATCATCGCTTCGTTTAATCTTTTCGGTCAGCCCTACATTATGACCGGCGGCAACCCGCAAACGCCAAGCGGCGGCGGCGGCACCGAGGCGGTGATGATGCGTATCTACGACGAGGGCTTTCGACGCTCACGCCAGGGCAGCGCGGCGGCTATGTCTTTTGTGGTAGCCACGCTGATGATTATCGTGTCGTATGCAAATTTTCGTCTATTACGCCAGCGCGAAGAATAATACGCAGTTCGGGTAAGCATTGGTGTCTGTCTCGGCTTGTTGGTGATTACCCCCGCCAGCAGATCGAGACAAACACAAAACCTTTCTTCCGCATCTGGGAGGTGCCCCTATGACAATGTCGTCGCGACGGCGCGCGAGCACAATTCTCACCTATGTCTTGCTCGTCTTGGTAGCACTGCTCTTTCTACTGCCGATGTTCTGGATGCTCTCGACATCGCTGAAGCCCGAAACTGAATGGTTTACGCGCAGCATTCGCTGGTTTCCACAGCGGCCTACGCTTGAGAATTATGCGCAGATTTTCGAAAGCGCCCAGACGCCGATCGCGCGCTGGTTTTTTAACAGTTTTGCGATAGCCTCGGCGGTAACCGTGCTAACGCTTGTTTTGGATGCGCTTGCCGCATATGCTTATGCACGAATGGACTTTCCAGGACGGCGGCTGTTGTTTGCACTCTTGTTGGCTACGCTCTTTCTGCCGGGCATGATGTTTCTGGTGCCGAATTTTCTTACTACTTTCCGGCTCGGTCTGTTGAATAACTATATCGGTGTTATTTTGCCACCGCTGGCTGGCGTTTTTGGCGTTTTCTTTCTGACTCAGTTCTTTCAGACAATCCCCAAAGAGCTGGAGGAGGCGGCGGTGATCGATGGGGCCAGTGCCTGGCAAACCTTCCTGTTTGTCGCGCTGCCGCTGGCGCGCCCGGCGCTGGCGACACTGGCGATTATCACCTTTTTGACGAGTTGGAACGAGTTTCTCTGGCCGCTGCTGATCTTGCAGCGTGTCGAATTGCTCACGTTGCCGCCCGCGCTGGCCACTTTGCAAAGCTCCTATAGCTCGGAGTACGGCCTGACAATGGCGGGCGCTGTGATCGCAGCCGTGCCGGTTTTGGTGATCTATATCGTGCTACAGCGGTATATTGTGCAGAGCGTAGCCACGACCGGTTTGAAGGGGTAAGGCACATACATGGATCAGCGTAATCTTGCAGCGGCGCTGCTCGCGCTCGTGCTACTACTGGCCGGCTGCGGCCAGGGCGGCGAACAGGCTGCCGCGCCAAGCAGCGCGCCGCAGGCGACGATCGGCCCCACAC
>JAAUTF010000078.1 GCA_012031775.1 Candidatus Altimarinota bacterium
CACGAGCGGGCGACGCTAGGCCGCCACAGCGGCCAGCGTCGCCCGTGCTATCATCTGCTCTTCGTCGGTCGGCACCACCCAGGCCGAGACGCGGCTCTCTGCCGTGCTGATACGCGGGCCACGCCGCTCGTTCGCCGCCTCATCAAGCTCGATGCCCAACCAGCCGAGTCGTCGGATGACGCGCGCGCGGATCGGGGCTGCGTTTTCGCCAATGCCTGCGGTGAACACCAGGCCGTCGATACCCTCCATCGCGGCGGCCAGCGCACCCACCTGGCGGCAAACGTGGTAGACAAAATAGTCGACCGCCAGCGCTGCACGCGGATCGTCGCTCGCCAGCAGATCGCGCATATCGCTGCTCAATCCCGAGAGCCCAAGCAGGCCCGAGCGCCGGTAGAGCAACTCCTGGATCTGCCCCGCATCCATGGCTCTCTCGTGCATAAAGTAGAGCAACACGCCAGGATCCATCTGGCCGCTGCGTGTGCCCATCGGCAAACCGTCGAGCGCAGTAAAGCCCATGGTGCTGTCCATGCTGCGCCCGTTCTGCAGCGCGGCCATACTCGCGCCGTTGCCCAGGTGCGCCACCACCACTTTGCCCTGCGCTATTTCGGGAGCAACACTATGCAGCGCCTGCGCGATATACTCGTAGGAGAGGCCATGGAAACCGTAGCGGCGCACACCGGCAGCGTAAAATTCTTCTGGGATGGCGTAGCGATCGGCGACCTCGGGGTGGCGGCGTGAAAGGCGGTATCGAAGCAAGCTACTTGCGGCACATTCGGAAAGTAGGCACGTGCGGCGTGAATACCAGCCACGTTTGCCGGGTTGTGCAACGGGGCCAACGCACCGTAGTCGTCGAGCCGCTGCAAAATACTGTCGTCGATCACGGTTGGCACCGTGAACTCAGGGCCACCATGTACTACGCGATGGCCAACGCCGAGCAGCCGCCCGTTGCCAAGCTGTGGGATGAGCCAGCCCGCCAATCGCTCCAACGCGTAACCGTGATCCTCACCAGCCTGCCTGTCCCAGCTATGATCGAGCAACACCGCGCCCGAACCGTCTTTTGCCATGAAACGCGGTGCCACCCCGATCCCCTCGATTTGGCCGTCGTACAACGCTTCCAACTGCTTGCCATCGCGGCTAAACACCGTAAATTTGATGCTGGACGAGCCAGCGTTGAGTACAAGGATTGTTTCGGTCATGGAAGCTCCTTAGTTGAGAGCACAGAACTGAGAGCACAGAGTTGCTGGTTATGCGCTGCCTACCATCCGCAATCTCTGCTCTACAGCAAGATTCAGGAATCAGAAGCACGAGCGCATCACAATGTACGTCGGGCACACCGACTAAGCTCAATCGATTTGACCACCACTCTAGACTAAGCCTCGCGGTTCTGAGTTCCGAGTTCTCAGGTTCCCTGGTTCTCTGTTCTACGCTCCCTCTCCCAACTGCTCGCGCCGTGCGTGCGCCATAAGTTTAGCAACAGCGGCAGACGCCATACGGGCGCGCACACCGTCGGCGCGGCTGGTAAGGATGATCGGAACGCGCGCGCCCAATACGATACCGGCGGCATCGGAGCGCGCTAGCAGCACCAATTGCTTGGCCAGCATGTTGCCCGATTCCAGATCGGGGGCCAGCAGAATATCGGCGTCGCCCGCGACTAGCGAGTGAATTTTTTTTGTTTTTGCCGCCTCGGCACTGATGGCGTTGTCAAAAGCGAGCGGCCCGTCGAGCAAGCCGCCGGTGATCTGCCCACGATCGGCCATCTTGCAGAGCGCAGCGGCATCGATTGTGGCTGGCATATCGGGGTTGACCGTCTCCACGGCGGCGAGAATGGCAACCTTAGGTGTCGCGATGCCGAGCACATGCGCGAGGTCGATCGCATTCTGTACGATATCGCGCTTAGCCTTAAGATCGGGCGCGAGGTTCACCGCGCCATGGTGATAATCAGCGGCTTGGGGTAAGCGGGCACGTCCATCACAAAACAATGGCTGATACGCCGCGCAGTGCGCAGCCCCGTTTGCGCGCTGACCACCGCCCCTAGCAATTCGTCCGTGTGCAGGCTGCCCTTCATCAGTGCCTCGGCCTCGCCCGCGCGCACCAACTGCACTGCCAGCGCTGCTGCCTCTTGGGGCGTCTCAGCGGCCACAATGCGCAGCCTGCCAATATCTAGGCCTTCCTGCTGCGCCAACTCGCGGATGCGCTGCTCAGGGCCAACCAGCAGCGGCACGATCAGATCCTGCTGCGCCGCTTCGATCGGGGCCGTCAGCGAGGCATCATCGGCCGGCCAGACCACCGCTGTCACGATCGGCTCGCGCGTTTTACAAGCTTCTATCAGCAGGGCGTAGCCATCAAAGGTGTTATCGCTCGGCAGAATCGGCTGCTTCTCTGCAGCGTTTGAGTCGATCATCGCCATCTCCTCCCCCTGTATCCACAGCTTCATTTCAACTATACACTATTTTCACCGCCCAGGGCTCACGATAAGACATGGTTCGCCAGTAGGTGACAGTTCTGACGAACGCCAGGTTTAGGGACGGGGTTGGGCTGGTCAATGGTGGCGGCTGCGCCGCCACCATTGACCAGCAACCCGCTTTTTGCAACCTTGTCTAAGGCATGGTTCGCCAGTACGTGACGGTTCTGACGAATGTCGGTTCAGGAAAGGGATTGTGATGGTCAGTGTTGGCGGCTTCACCTCCAACACTAACCATCACAAAAAGCTTTTCTGAAGCCTTGTCTCAGGACAAGGCACCAAAATTCTTTAATAGCGCCTTAACCACAAAGCGCTATCCTAACCTCATACGGCCCGTGTTACACTTGCGGCGAAAGAATGTCTCCTGATTATGGGCGCAGCATTGCTGATCCCGACAAGCATCAAAAGCCTATGGATGTTCTACGCGGCCTGCTCGAACCCCAGCCGATTCTGACGCTCTTTCTCGCGATCGGCATCGGCTACGCGCTAGGCGAGGTCTCGATACGCGGCTTTAGCCTTGGTGTCGGTGCCGTGCTCTTTGTCGGTCTCTTCCTCGGCGCACTCGCGCCCGGCGCCGCGCCACCGGCCATTTTGCAATCGATCGGCCTGGTGCTGTTTCTGTACACGGTGGGCATTCAGTACGGCCAGCAGTTCGTCGCCGGTCGTCACCGGCGCGGCCGGACGCCGTGCCAATAGCCTGGCGCTCTTTGGCATTCTGGCCGGCGTTGGGGTCTGCGTGGTGCAGATTCTGGTGCTCGGCATCGGTGCCGATTACGTCGGCGGTATGTTCGCGGGCGCGCTCGTCAGCACAGCGGCGCTCCAGGCGGCGCTCGACGTGACCGGCAGCGAGAACCCGTCGGTGGGCTATGGCGTGTCCTATCCCTTCGGCGTGATCGGGCCGATTTTATGTATGTATGCCGCCACTATGCTGCTTAAATTCGTGGCCGCGCCGCGCTCGCACGCCAACCAGCGTGTGAGCGAGCTTGAAGTGCAGCATCCGACCGTGGCCGGGCGCACCATCGGCGAGGTAGCAACTATGTTGCCGCTCGGCGTGCAGATCGTGGCCGTGCGCCAGAACGGTGTGAATAAGCCCGCCGAACCCGCCACTCGGCTGAATGTCGGCGATGACGTGTTAGTCGTCGGTAGCAAAGAGATGATACAAGAGGCGCAGCGTATTGTCGGTGCCGCAGTGCCGGATACCATGCTCGACGATCCGCAGGACTATGAGTATTGGCGCTTTTATGTTTCCAAGCGCGCCATGGCTGGGCGCACCCTCGGTGAGATCGATGTGATGGGCAAGCTCAACAGCGCGGTGGCGACGATCGAGCGCGGCGATGTGTTTATTGTGCCTCAGCCAACTGCGCGCCTTGAGCTGGGCGATCGCGTTGGCCTGATCATCAAACGTGATCGCATCCCCGCCGCGCGCGACTTCTTCGGCGACACGATCAAGTCGACCGCCGATATCAATTATGTTACCCTCGGCATCGGCATGGTCATCGGCGTCATCCTTGGCCTGATCAGTGTGCCGATCCCCGGCCTCGGCAATATCTCGCTAGGCTTGGCCGGCGGCCCGCTCATCGCCGCCCTCTTCTTCGGCTATTTCGGCAACTTCGCCGGCCTCGACTGGAACCTGCCGCTCTCGGCCAACCTCACCCTGCGCAACTTTCGGCCTCACCCTGTTCCTCGCCACGGTCGGCATCCGCTCCGGGCCGACCTTTGTACATGCGCTGCAGGGCCAGGGCTTGCAGCTGCTCTTCGCCGGTGCCGCGATCACGCTCGCCGTCGTCGGCACCACCATCCTCGTCGGTCATTATCTGATGAAGATGCCGTTCGACGAACTACTCGGCGTCACCTCGGGCGTCACCGGTAACCCGGCCATTCTCTCCTACGCCAGCCGCACCAGCCAGAGCGAGCAGCCCGACATTACGTATGCCATTGTCTTCCCCGCCATGACGATCGTGAAGATCTTGATCACTCAATTGATGATGGCCCTGTTGTATACCGCAGGGTAGGGGCACACCATGCTATGCCCCGACCCTGCCCACGGTGCCCCGCCACGCCGGTTGCAACATCGCCTCCGGCGCGGGGTTCGGAGTAGCGAAGCCCCAGGGCCATGCCACAGCCCTGGGTGCTCTTACCCTGTAAAACATCGATCCTCTCCTTTTCTGGTATCATCTGTAACCTGTAACCTGTAACCTGTAACCAGAGAGGCTCGATGATGAACGCCGCCGCTACCGATGATCGTATGCTCTGGCAACCTGACGCACAAATGCAAGCTGCGAGCAATATGCGAGCCTACATGGCCTGGCTTGCCCGTCACCGGGAGCTACAATTCGACACGTACGATGCGCTCTATCGCTGGTCGATCGCGGATGTCGAAGATTTCTGGCAGAGTCTCTGGCAGTACTTTGCGATCCGTACACACACGCCGTTCACCGAAGTGCTCAGCAGCCACCGTATGCCGGGCGCGCGCTGGTTTACGGGTGCCACGCTGAACTACGCCGAACACGTCTTTCGCAACGCGAACGATAGCCACCCGGCACTGATCTTTAGGTCTGAACGCCAACCGCTCACCACCATCAGCTGGGCCGAGCTTGCGCAGCAGGTCGCCGCGCTTACAAATACCCTGCGTACGATGGGCGTAGTTCAGGGCGACCGTATCGTGGCCTACATGCCCAACATCCCGCAGGCGCTTGTGGCCTTCCTTGCCACGGCCAGCCTCGGCGCGGTCTGGTCGAGCTGCTCGCCCGATTTCGGCAGCCCCAGCGTGATCGACCGCTTTATGCAGATCGAACCCAAGCTTCTGATCGCCGTCGATGGCTATCAGTACGGCGGCAAAGCCTTCGACCGCCGCAGCGCTGTGGCCGAGATCCAGGCTGCGCTGCCCAGTTTGCAGCACACGATCTTTGTGCCCTACCTCGACGAGCGGGCCACGCCCGGCCCGATCGCCAATACAACGCTCTGGAGCGCCGCGCTTGCGCACCCCGGCGCGCTCGCCTTCACGCCGGTAGAGTTCAACGAGCCGCTGTGGGTGCTTTACTCCTCCGGCACCACCGGGCTGCCCAAACCGATCGTGCAGAGCCAGGGCGGCATCCTGCTTCAACATCTTAAAGAGCTGCACTTGCACCTCGATCTTAAGCCGGGAGATCGTTTTTTCTGGTTCTCCACTACCGGCTGGATGATGTGGAATCTGTTGATCGGCGCGCTGCTGGTGGGAGCTACCGCCGTGCTCTACGACGGCAGCCCCGGCTGGCCGGATATGCAAGTGCTCTGGCAGTTCGCCGAGGAGAGCCAGCTCAGCTTCTTCGGCACCAGTGCTGGCTATATTACCGCGATGATGAAGACCGATGTGGCTCCGGGCACGCAGTTCGATCTCAGCAAGCTGCGTGGCGTTGGTTCTACCGGTTCGCCGCTACCGCCAGAGGGCTTCGACTGGGTCTATGAGAAAGTAGGCAGCCAGATCTGGCTGGCCTCGGTGAGCGGCGGCACCGACATCTGCGGCTGCTTTGTCGGCGGCAACCCGCTCTTGCCGGTCTACCGCGGTGAGATCCAGTGCTGCGCGTCGGCGTCAAGGCCGAGGCGCTCGATAGCGACGGGGCTGCGGTGACGGGAGTGATGGGCGAGTTGGTGATCAGCGAGCCGCTGCCGAGCATGCCGATCTACTTCTGGAACGATGCCGACGGCAGCCGCTATATAAGCAGCTATTTTGAGCAGTACCCCGGGCGCTGGCGGCACGGCGACTGGATCGTGATCAACGAGCGCGGCGGCGTGGTGATCTACGGGCGCTCTGACTCGACAATTAACCGCCAGGGCGTTCGTATGGGTACAAGCGAGATCTATCGCGTGGTGGAGGCGCACGAGGCGGTGCTCGACAGCCTGGTGGTCGATCTCGAAGGCCTGGGCGGGCGTGCATATATGCCGCTTTTTGTGGTGCTGCGCGAGGGCTATACGCTAGACGCTGCGCTCGAGCAGGCGCTTAAGTCGGCGATACGCAGCGCGCTCTCGCCGCGCCACGTGCCCGACGCGATCTTCGCCGTACCCGATGTGCCGCGTACGCTGAGCGGCAAAAAGCTGGAGGTGCCGGTGAAAAAGATCCTCACTGGCGTACCGGTGGCCAAAGCCGCGAACCCCGACTCCTTAAAAAATCCAGAACTGCTAGAGTATTATGTCGATCTGGCGCGGCGGCTCGACCCGCCTGGGGCCGCGTGATACGCGGGGCACACGGCAACGTAGGATCAGGACGCATGGGGACGCAGCATGTTGCGTCCCTATGGCGCGGCCATATCCATACCCGACCGCGCTTATTCTGACTCCTGACTCCTGACTCCTGACTCCTGACTCAGGCCTTCTGCCTCCTCAGTCACCAGCGACTCCTCCTCGCCGGCGGAGAGCCCGACAACAGCTTCACGCACGTCGTCGGCGGCATCTTGCCAGCTACGGCGCTGTTTAGGGTTGGCGTTAAGGAAGAGCGGACGTACCAAAGCGCACGATAACTTTGGCCGGGCGTGGGATCAGCTTCCCCTTGGGCATCACACGGGTAGTGCCGCTGATATAGGTCGGCAACACCGGCAGCCCGGGAAACTCGGCGATCAGGCGCCCGATGCCGCTGCGAAACGGCCCCATACGACCGTCTTTGCTGCGTGTGCCCTCGGGGAAAAAGAGCACCACATACCCCTCGCGCAGCGCGCGTGAAATATGGCGCAGCGGGTCTTCGCCGCGCGCCGCGCGCTCGCGCGCCACCGGGATCACATTAAACAGCACCCGCGAGATCGTCGTCAGCGCATCGCCCTTAAAAAAATAATCGCGCGCAGCGGCGGCCACAAAACGCGGGCGCACGACTTTGGGCAATGAGGTAAAAATGACAGCGGTATCGGCGTGGCTGCTATGGTTGGCTGCGATCAGCACCGGCCCTTCCTTGGGGAAGGTATCGAGCCCCTCGACCTTCAGCCGAGTGTAGGTGCGCACATACCACGTGAACGGCTCAGGAATCAGGCTTGCCGCCGGGTGCCTGCTTTTATAGAGGCTCATCGTCATCTCCTGTGCCTTGCACTCGGCAAGGTTCACCATAGGCACAAGAAAATGGGATTAACTAACGCCGCCGCAATGCCGCGACGATAGCAGGGTGATTGCAAAGTTCTAGGGCTGCGCCCCATACCCCAGTTGTTGTGTGGGTTTTTGGTGGCTTCGCCACCAAAAACCACACAACAACGATGCTTGAGGTAGCAAAGCCACCCCAAACCTCACGCTAGAGACGACGTTGCATTCGCTCTAGCGACGATAGCCAATCCCTATTGTTTTCTTGATCTCTGCCATATAATATAGCACTCCGCGCTCGCTGCGAGCAATGATTTTGAGGAGAGCATGGAACAGAACGAACTCCCCGGGTTGCCACAGCCTGCGTCGCCGCCCAGCAGCATCCTGTTAGTCGAGAGCCTGCTCTTTGTTGCGGCCGAGCCGGTTGCGGTGAGCCACCTGGCCCGTGTACTGGAACTGCCAGCAGATACCGTCGAGGCCGCGCTGAGCGACCTGCAGACAGCTTATGGCGGGCGCGGCATACGCCTACAACGCCAGGGCGACCGCGTGCAGCTCGTGAGCGCGCCCGAGGCCGCAGCTAGCATCGCGCGCTTCCTTGGCGTTCAGGCCAACACCCGCCTCTCTACCGCAGCGCTCGAAGTGCTGGCCATTATCGCCTACCGCCAGCCGCTGACCCGCAGCCAGATCGAGGGCATCCGCGGTGTGGACAGCAGCGGTATTGTGCGCCAGTTGCTCGCGCGCGACCTGATCGCCGAGGCCGGACGCCTTGAAGCGGTCGGACGCCCCATCCTCTATGTCACCACACCGCTCTTCTTGCAGCAGTTCGGCCTGACCGCGTTGAGCGAACTTCCGGCCATCGAGCTACCAGAAGCGCCGACCCTTGCGGAGTGAGCAGCGACACCTGTTCTCCACAAGGTTTCGCTGCTTATCCACAGGCATTGTGGATAAGCAACGCCTCTAAAGCTCCTTCAGAAGCTGGCTCTATTGTGCGCTGCCAAGCGATCGAGTGCAATGATGGCCGACACGATCCGGCAAGTTATCCACAAATCACGGCGCGGACTTATCAACATGTCCGGCGATTTTAACCGCTGCTATCGTAGGCCGGAATATGATCGTTAAGGGTAACAATATAAGCAATATTTATAGATTCCGTGCGTTATGTTGCTTGAAAAGTTGAAAAGGATCGAGTATGATCTGCTGCATATTCGACATCGAGGTGCAATCGAGCTACGAGCCCAGAGCGATGAACGCGGCGGTCTGCAAGAACGATGCGATCGTCATTGGGGTTTGCTGTGCTCCGTAATCTTGTCTAAAACGTAACCCACTCCATTCTCGCACGGGAATCAGTATAGACCATACATGGGAACGGGCGACCTTGCTGGTTCGACCCGTAGGGTCGTATTGTGTTTAAAGAAAGGAGGTGCCTATGAACTTGACGCAGATCTGGCAAGCGACCCTGGGCACCATACAAATGCAGACCTCGCGACAGGAGTTTGAGACCTGGCTGCGTGGGACAACGCTGCTTGCGCTGGAGGGTGGCACGGCGACGGTCGGAACGACCAGCCCGTTCCACAAGGAGGGGCTGGAGAATCGTTTTATGGCCCCCGTCCGGCGCTCGCTCGGCGACATTGTCGGCTTCCCGGTGCAGGTGCGTGTTGTGATCGCCCAGCCAGGACAGCCACCGCAGAACACTCAGGTGCGCCTTGCCGATCGCGAAGAGCCTGTTCAACAGGCAGCGTCGCCATCGCTACAGCGGGTGAGCTACGCGCGGCCGGCTGCTGAGCCAAGTGCCGTGCAGCTCGACTTATCGAGCGCTATTCGCACTGGCATGCTGAGCCCGAAGTATACTTTTTCGCGTTTTATTGTTGGCTCCAGCAACCGCCTGGCGCACGCGGCCTGCCTTGCGATCGCCGATCACCCGGCGCACGCCTACAACCCGCTGTTTCTCTACGGTGGTGTTGGCCTTGGCAAGACACACTTGCTCCATGCGATCGGGAACTATGTGCTCGACCGCGACCCGGAGATCAACGTTCTTTACGTTTCGGCAGAAAAATTCACCAACGATCTGATCAATGCTATTCGTCGCCAGCAGACGGAAGAGTTTCGCATTCGTTACCGCAATATCGATGTGCTACTGATCGACGATATTCAGTTTATCAGCGGCAAAGATGCAACCCAGGAAGAATTTTTCATACCTTTAATGCACTGCACTCCGCAGCCAAGCAGATCGTCATCAGCTCGGATAAACCGCCCAAGGCGATCACCACGCTTGAAGATCGCTTGCGCTCGCGTTTCGAATGGGGGCTGATCGTTGATGTGCAGCCGCCGGATCTCGAGACACGCACCGCGATTTTGCGCGCTAAGGCCGAGCAGATGCAGGCGCGCTTTGGCGATGAGGTGATCGACTACCTTGCGCACAAGGTGCAGAGCAACATCCGCGAGCTTGAGGGCAGCTTGAACCGTGTGTCGGCGTACGCCGATTTGCACGGCCTGCCGATCTCGGTGGAAGTCGCGAATGCCGCGCTCGCCGACTTGCTCGGCAACAACCGCCGTCGCCGTATTACGCCCGAGATGATCATCAATACGGTGTGTGTGTTCTATGGCGTCGCCGAGGCGGCGATCACCGGCAAAGGCGCGCGCGCAATATCGTGGTGCCACGCCAGGTGGCGATGTATCTGCTGCGCGAAGAGACCGAGTGTAGCCTGGTGGAGATCGGCCACCACCTGGCCACCGCGACCATACCACGGTGCTTTATGGCTGCGAGAAGATCGGCGACGAGATCAACGCCGATGCCCGGTTGCGCAATGAGGTGCTCTCGATCCGCGAAAAACTTCACGAGCAGGTGGGTTGATCTGCTGTTCCCAGCTGCCACGACCGCAGCTGTCATCGCCGCCGCCCCCTGTAGCTTGTCCCCCGCCTCAGGCCCTGTATGCCTGCTGCGGGGCGCTTTTTTGGTCAAGGGAGGGTAAGGGCAGCTAAGCTGCCCTTACCCTCCTCTCTTTTCATCGGGCAGGGCGGTTGCAAAGTCCATGTGCAACCGCCCTGCTCGGGCACGGAAGGGGAGTTTTCGGGAGCCTGCGGCCCCCCGTAGCCCCGCGGGCAGCTTGGCTGCCTTTTTTCATCTGGCTATGGTAAAATGAGGCCCTAGAGAGGAAGGGTCTACTCATGCTACGCGTTGTACTCCTGTTGATCGTTCTGGTTGGCCTCGCTGGTTTTACCGTTCCACAGGCGCGTCCGGTGGCACAACCCGCAGCACAGCCCGCCCCACCCACCGCGACCGCAGCGCCCCTGCAGCCTGGCGGCTTTATTCAGGTGCGCGGCAGCGAACTGACACGCCTCGGCGAGGTGGTACGGCTTAAGGGTGCGAACTATTACCCGCAGGGCAAGCCATGGTCGGAGATGTGGTACGCCTGGGACGGCCCGCAAATCGCGCGTGAACTAAAACTGGGCCGCGATACGCTCGGCCTGAACGCGATTCGCATTCTATTGCCCTATAAGCTTGAGCAGAACAGTTACGCTGCTGGCGTCGCCACCGACACGGTGATCAACCGGCTGCGCGAGATCACGCAGATCGCTGGCGATCTCGACATGCGCCTGATCGTCACGCTCTTCGATTTTTATGAAGATTTCCCGCTGCCCGATACACGCGAGGAGCGCGAAAATATCGTGTACCTCGAAACGCTGCTCGGCAATTTTGCCGGCGACGACCGTATCGCGATCTGGGATCTCCACAACGAGCCCGACCATTACAAGCTCTGGGCCAAGGAAAAAAAGGCGCAGCAGGTGCTCGGCTGGCTTGGGCGTATGGCCGATACCGTGCATCGACTCGCGCCCAATCAGCTTGTTACCGTCGGCATGGGCCAGTACGACAATCTCTATCAGCCTGGCCCCGATGGCCGCCGCGTGGTCGATTACTCCGATGTCGTGAGCATCCACATTTACAACGCCGCCGACGCACTGCGCCAGTTCGAGGAGCTGCGCACCCATACCGCCAAACCTATTCTGTTAGAGGAGTTCGGCTGGCCGACCGGGCCGCGCTGTGTGGTGGCCGAGTATACCGAGGCGTCGCAGGAGTGGGTCTACAAGACGATCCTCGCCGCCGCTGAGGGCCGCGTGGCCGGTGTTGTGGCATGGAATTTACGCGATTATCACGCCGGGCCAACGCGTCGCTACGACACGCGCGAAGAGCACTATGGCCTGATACGCGCAGACGATAGCCTCAAACCGGCAGCGGCGATCTTTGCCGCCTTCCCCGCCGCAGCGCTGCCGAGCGCAACCAAGAGCAGCCTGCCGCTTAGCCAGGCTAAGGTCAACCAGCCCGGCACCGAGCGCGCCCCCTGGCGTGATCCCAACAGCGGCCTTTATCTCAAGGGTGAGATCCGCCAGGCCTACGACCAGAACAACGGCCCTGTGAGTCTGGGCCGTGCGCTGAGCGAGGTCTTCGTGCGGCCTGGCGACGGCTTTATTATTCAGTATTTCGAGCGCGGCGTATTAGAGATCAACCCGCAGCGCCCGCGCCCGCCGGATGCCGATAAGCGCCCGATCGAGGATGTTGTGCGCGAGATGGTGCAGCCGCAGGCGCTCGGCCTCCTCGCTGCCAACGGTAAAGCCTTCCCGGAGGGCAAACGCGAGCTCGGCGGCGAGTTCCGCACGTTTTATAAGGGTGTCAGCGGAGAATGGCGCCTCGGCGCGGCGATCTCGCCACCCTTCGATGAAGTAGTCGGCGGGCAAGCGCGCCGCGTCCAGTACTTCGAGCGCGGGCGCTTAGAGATCAACCCCGCTACCGGCCAGGTGGAGCCCGGCACGCTTGGCCTCAGCGCCTGGGAACAACAATGTAGGTCGGTGGGCCAATAATCGGCAGGCGGGTCGTGGAGGTCGCGCAGGCACGACTTCTACAGCCCGATCACGCAAACCCTTTCACCGGTATCTCGTGTGGCCAGAGAGCGAAGATGGCTCGCCGCGCTGCATCGAAGGCCGCCGGGCACTCGTTGTAGCAGTACACCGTATGGGTGCCGGTGCTCGTCGTCACCGTGATCGTGTGCGCGATAAAGTCGCAACAGTCGTCGGTGGCATAGCGCTCCTCTAACGCAAGGAAGCCGACAGCGCGCAGTGCTTCGAGTGTCTGCGCCACTTCCTCTGGCTGCACCTGTTCGCGCTCAACCACTGCACCCTCGGATAACTCCATTGTCCCGTCAGCGCCCACACGCAACGTCTTCGGCGACGCATCGTGAATAGTTATTGTTAGTTCGCCGCCTGCTGACGCAGGCGCGAACTAGTAGTTGGTGCTGCGCCGCAGGCAGTGAGCAGCCAGCAAACTATCAGAACCAAACGAACCATGGTTTTTGATCGTATGGTTGCGGGTGTAGCGCAGCCACACCCGCAACCACTACTGCTTCACTATAACCTGTAACCTAATTCCGAATGATCGGCAGGTAGATCGTAAGCCCACCGCCAGTGCCGGTGACGGTGATCTGGCCGACTTCGGTGCCGACTGACTCGTTGCCGTTGCCGTCGCGGAAGCGCACATACACCCGTGCCAGGCCACCCGCGCCGGGCGCAACCGTCCACGGTTTGCCCTGCGTAAATGGTTCCCACTGCGCACCGGCAAACCCTGGATCGTTGCTGATCAGCATCTCGGCGATGTCTTCAAAATTCTCCACGCCGTCTTCCTCGTAGGCGCGGAAGCTCAGCGTCACGTCGGGGTCGTCCGTCGTCGCCGCGCCGTCGTTGATCAGCACCATGCCCTCGGGCGGCATCGGATCGGTGCTCGGCGTTACCGGGCCGGTGAAGAGCACCGCGCTGCGGTGGTCGTCGCTGTCGACGGCCAGCATGCGGTAGTAGTAAGCGGTATCGTTGGTCGCGGTATCGGTGTAGATGCCGGTCAGCGGCAGTTCGCCGTCGCGCAACACCCAAGGCCCCGTGGCGCTTTCGGCGCGGAAGAGCCGGATGATGTTGTACTCGGCCTTCACGTCGTAGCCCAGCAGCACCGCGCCGTTCAACGGCGTTGAGTTGAAGAAGTCCGGCGCTGCGATCTGGTCGTCGCTGCCGTCAAGCGGATCGCTGCCATGGACTAGGGCCTCCGAGCCGTCGTTCTCGCCACCATCGTCCGTATCCGAGTCGTTCGGGTCGGTACCGGCGATGTACTCGTCCTCGGTGGTCAGGTCGTCGAGATCCGGGTCTTGCTCAGCAGCAGTCACGCGTTCTCGGTCTCGTAACGGGTCGGGCAGGTT
>JAAUTF010000079.1 GCA_012031775.1 Candidatus Altimarinota bacterium
GAGCTCCTGACTCCTGACTCCTGACTCCTGACTCCTGCTATACTTCCCGCTATGGAAAGCTGGCTCTCGCTGCGCGCCGTTGCGCGTGCCCACCCCTTGACCATACGGATCGCCGTGTTGAGCGTGCTGCTCGTCGGCCTTATCTTGCGCCTACCGCGCACGCTTAACCTGCCGATCTGGAGCGACGAGTACCATACTATCCGCCTTATGCGGCTGCCACTCGCCGACCTGCTGCGTGGGCGCTACGAAGAGTTAAACCCGCCGCTCTATTTCGCGCTGATCCATGTGTATACAAGCGTGTTTGGTGAAGCTGAAGTGGTGCTGCGCAGCTTCTCGCTGCTGATGGCCTTTATTGCGCTGGTGCTGCTCTGGCTGGTGGCGCGCGAACTACTGCACGACGAGTTGGGGGCGCTGCTCGCGTTGACGGTCGCGGCGCTCAACCCCTTCTTCGTCTACTACGCTACCGAGGTGCGCTCCTATGCTTTGCTGAGCGCGTTGGGCCTGGCAACGCTTTACACCTATCTACGGCTACGACGCGCGGAAGAGAGGGCTTGGCGCTGGACATCGCTGCTTGCACTCGGTGTGGCCGCAAGCGCCTATACACATCACTTCGGCCTGATGATTGTGCTCATGATAGGTGTCTTTATCGTTGTCGACGCATGGGGCCAACGCTGGACAGCAGCACACACGCGCGCCTGTGCTGCCGTGGGGCTCGGTCTCTTGCTCTAACGTGCCGGGGCTTCTCTTGCTCTACCGTCAGTACCGCAGCTACCCCCGCTCGATGAAGCCAGCCGCATCCCGCTTATCGACAGCTATCGTGTCTTTGTGCTTTCCTTCCACCAGCCGCGTTATGAAATGCTGATCGAACTGCTCGCTGTTGCGCTCTTCGTCGTCGGGCTGGGGCGTATGATTACGATGGCGTCCACGCGCCGCGATGGCGTTGCCCTCGCATGCGTCTTCCTCGGCAGTATGAGCCTGATCGCGCTCGCCTATAGCATCGAGATCAACATTATCCGCCGTTACCTCCTGCCCGTCGCGACACTGGCCTGCATCCCGTTTGGCGCGCTCGTCGTAACGCCGATGCGCTCCTTGGCATCCCGTCTTGCACCCCTTGGCATCACCATTGCGCTCTTTTTGGCCTGCTACACGGCCTACAGCCTCGATGTCGTCGCACGTGTGCCCGTGGAGACACAGACGGTCAGCTGGCGCTCCGATCTGCCTGCGCTGAGCGCCGTCATCGCCGAGCAACGCCAGCCCGGCGAGCCGCTCGTGCTCACCGCCTGGGATCTCTCGCCCTTGCAGTACTACCTGGGCGAGTCACTGCCCTTTGCCCCTCCCAGCAACGATGCGCCCAGCCTGTTGCTCGTAACCTCGCCGTTCACCCCTGCCGATCCGCTGCTCGACAGCGCCAGCGTGCTTTATGAAGATCCAGTTGAAGGCCTTAAAATTCTTCGGCTAATACGGTGACGCGCTAGCGGTCGAACATGCTCCACCGCTCCCGCGTTCCCTCACCTGGCACGCCGTACGCGATGCATCGCCCAGCTTCCATCATTTATAGCGCGACATCAGGCCACGCAGGTGGTCAGCGAAGCGTTCGCTACTGCGCATACGCTGTAGTGGCGCTGGTAGTGGCGTTGCCCTTGCGCAGCGATCGCCGCGCTGCGGTACGGGTCGGCATAGATGCGCCGGATCGCTGCCGCGATAGCTGCTGGGTCGGCGTGACCACAGACAAGAGGTGCTCACCTGGGATGAGCGACTCGCGCACCGCTGGCGAAGCGCCCGTCAGCACCGGTCGGCCCATCGCCATCGCTTCGTAAATTTTGTTCTGCACTGTCATCAGCGACTGTGGCGTATCGCCAAAGGTGCCCAGACAAAGATCGGCCTGGGCGATGTGCGCACCTAGTTCAGCCTTATCGAGCCAGCCGTAGAAGCGCACATTGGCAAGTTCGTAGCGCTCAGCCAAATGTACTGCCAGCTCGCGCTGCGGCCCGCCGCCGATGAACTCGAACTCGATCGCGGGCAGGTCGCCAAGCAAACGCGCCGCTTCCACGATATACGGCACACCATGGTTAGGGATATACGTGCCATAGTACAGCACCCGAAAGCGCTCGGCGGGAGCACTTGGCTGCCATGCCGCCACCGCCGGAAACGTGCGCTCGTCGGCGCAGAGCGGTACACGCCGAAAGCGCGCTGGGTCGACATCGTAGATTTTACAGAACCAATCGACATAGGTCTGCGTGTCGAGAATCAACATATCCGGCGTATGGCAGGCCAGCCGCTCGGCAAAACGAATGATCCGCACCGTGAGCGGGCTGCGGCGATCCAGGCCGCGCTCGACGCAGATCAGGTAGATCGACATCAGCACGTCCCAGACCAGCGGTTTGCGCTGCCACCAACTCAGCAGCCGCGCAAGGAAAATGTCGAACTGGCCAGGATAACCGACGACCATCACATCGAAGTTTTTTGGCATTCGCACATAACGCAGTAGCAGCCGCAGGTAGGTGCTCAGCACGCGCAACCAGAACGAGGGCCGCAGCCAGCCGCCGCTCGCAGTGCGCTCGCGGTCTTCAAAGCTCTGCCAGAGCGTCTCGTGGCATTCCACCACTTCGACGCCTACCTGGCGCAGGCCTTCGATAATGATCGTGTTGCGGGCGTAGTTGGCGCGGTAGGTGCCGAAGTAACACACCCGTAGCCGTGGTTGCTGCATCAGGCTGCTCGTTGCACACTCTCAACCGCCTCAGCGCGCACAGCCGGGCGCGTTGCCCGCCAGAGGCTCAGGCCGAGCGCCGCCACGCCGTGGATGACAAGCGAGGTCACGAAGTAGAATTCGTGGCCGTTGGCCTTGCTCTGCTCGACGGTGTAGAACAGCGCCTCGATGCGTGCGGCGACAAAGAAGGTCAAAAAATAGAGGCAGAAGCAGCAAAAGGCGGCCAGCTGCCACTCGCTGCGCCGCGCAACAAGCCAACCCAACAAGAGCGCAAATGGCGTGGCAAAGACCGTCCAGATCAGCGGGCGCAGCGTCTCGTCGGTGCGCGCCCCACCGGTAGAGATAAAATTGTAGCTGCCCCAGGCCAGCCCGATCAGGGCCGTCGTGAGCATGATCACGAGCGTTCGAGTATCAAGTTTCATGTAGGTATGAAGTCCGTTGCGGCGAATCCTGTTGGGGCGAGCCTTGTGCCCGCCCGCATTGGCAAGGCCCGCCCTATCATTCCGAGGCCAGGGCTCCCTGTACCGTGAGCGCTACCGTGGCCTCTTGTTCCAGGCGGGCGATCTCGCTCTGCAAGCGCGCTTGCTCGGCGGCGATCGTATTCAGGCGATCTTCGATCTGGTTGAGCTGCGTAACATAGCGCTGGCGCAGCGCACCTTCGTCGCCGTCGCGGCCCAGCGGTGCCAGGTTGCCCTGGATCTGGCGCTGCTGTGTGTAGAGCGCCGCGCGCTCTTTCTCTTGCTGCTTAATACTGCGCTGTAGGCCGTCGATCTCGTAGTAGTGCCGCAAGACCTCGCTCAGCTTCTGGCCAGTTTGGCTGTCGAGCAGCCCCTGTTTCAGTAGGTCGCGCAGGCGCTCGCCGCCGATGCTGCGCACCTGCTCGCGGCGCGCAAAGCGTTGGCGCTCAGTCACTATAAAATCGTTGCGGCTGCCGCCCGTGCAGGAAACACGCCAGCGCGCAAAACCTGCGCTCGTCTCCGCTGGCTCAGGTGTGTCGGCGAGCGTGTATCCACTCAATACTTCGTGCTCGATCGTTACTTCGGCATCAGCGCGTAACGTACTTATCAGCGTATACGCCGTCGTCCGCAACTCGTACTCCTCGAAGAGCAAATAATCGTCGCGCAGGCGTACCCCAACAAGCTTTCGCTCTGTCGCGCGCGCCTCGCTTACCTTAATGCCTAGCTCAACGGCATACGCAACGATCAGCTCGCCGCCAGCCGGGGTAAACGGCACCACCGCTTCACCCGCGTAATCGCCCGCCACCAACACCGTCGCCGGGCCGCGCTCCAATGTTAGCGCGCCGCTATCGCTGATGCGTACCGAGGCCACCGGGTGCGCTGCATGCTTGCGCCCATTGTAAAGCAGCTCGCGCCGCGCTGCCAGCTGCACACTGACGATCGGCACCATGGCCGACTGGCCGCGCCCCACGCTAACCGGACTCGTCACATCGTAGGCAAAAAGTTCGCCGCGCTCCTGGCCGCTGGCAGCTACCTGCACCGAACCAGCCACGTTATCGAGGCCAAAACTAGCTTCCTCCATCGCGGCATCGGCGCGGCACCAAAGGCCATGGCGGCTGGTGCCGCCATCGCGCGCATCATGGTCGGCGCAGCCTCGAACTCGATCGGTGCGCTTACCGTGCGCTCTTCATCGTGTACAAAGGGCCGCTCCGGTGTGTGTGGCTCGTAGAGCCGGTAACGAAACGAGACCGGCATGCCCGCCATCAGCGTCAGGCGCACATCGTGCAGATCTTCGTCGAGCTGATTGTCGAAGAGGCCCCAGCCCTGCAACAAACACGTGCCCGCGCCTGCACTTTCTTCAAACAACATACGGTAGCTCACACGCCACGACGGTGCAGGCGCGATGTAGCCGATCAGCAGATTGTGCTCGCCTGCGCTCAAACGAATGGTCGCACTGCGCCGCTCCGCTTCACCACGCGCCGCGCCCAGCGCATAACTCAGGTCGTCGGCGGCCGCATCCAGGAGATCGATACGGCTGATCTGGTCGAGCGGCAGTGGCCGTACCTGGCGTGTGGCATCTTGATACAGCGCGACCAGCGCACGCTTCAGGTGCTCCTCGCTCTCGTGGTCTACGCCGATCAGCAGTCCTTCAAGCGCCACATCGCCGTCTTCCTCGCCGTCACCCTCGGCAAGCACACAGCGCACACGTCGCCCGCGCAAATCGCGCAGCAGATCGAGCAGGCTGTGCTCGGCAGATAGATAAATACCGCCACGCGCTAACTTCACCGCCCGTTCCTCCGGCGTCTCATAGTCGACGCCGAGCACCTGGCCCGTGCCGCTATCCAGCACAATCAGGCTCTTCAACACGTCGTCCATCGCCGCGCGCGGAAAATGCAATGCTAAGTGCTCGCCGCTGAACGGCCCGCGACGCTCGAAATACCCTACTCCGTGTTTATACAGCGTGATCCGCGTTATCGGGAGCGTTGCCATAGCTATACCTGATGCGCGCTGCCGCAGCGCCGTTGCGGCAACGCGCACATTATTCCTCGATCTTCACCGGGTTGTACGCCGTATACGCCAGTCGCGAGAAATGTGCCACTACCGGGGCCAGCATCTCATCAGGCCAGTTCCAAAGGTCTTTCGGCAGCGCTTTGAAGATATACACCGCCAGCACATAGTCGCCGTTTGGCGAGCGCACAATGCCCGCATCGGCCTGCATATCGCCGACCCACCCGCTTTTGTGCTCGACACGCACATCCTCAGGCACACCCGCCACCATTCGCGTCTCGTCGCCGTTGCGCGCCAGCCGGTCGAGCATCTCTTGGCAACGTTTGGCCGAGAGCAATTCGAATTGCGCGAGCAGCTCGCCCTCGCCCTCCGCGCAGGCGTCGATCAGCCTGTACAAACGCGCCATATCCGCCGGCGTTGCCCGCAAGGCGCACCCCGTCTCGGTGTACGGTGCCGGGCCGACCGGATCTTGCGGGCCGCAGCGGAACTTAAAATTATTGATGCGGATGAAATCGCCAGCCTCATAGGGCACAAAGAGGTACGTGTTTTTGAGGCCCAGGTTCTCGGCGAGCATGTCGCTCATCTGCTCCGCGCCGACAAAAGCCGCCTCGGTGCCGCGGCTGCCGGTAGCGGCCGCGAGCAGATCGTTGGCCGCAAGATTATCGCTTTCGACGATCATCTCCTTCAGCCACTCTTCCTGCTGCGCATCGAAGCGCTTCAAGTTTACGTAGGCGTTGAGCATGATCGCCGCTTTGATCGTGCTCGCCCCGGCGAACACCGTGTCCTCGTTGAGCGCCACCGCCTCGCCACTGGCGAGATCGCTGAGATGAAAGCCGACAACGCCGTCCCATTCCTCGGCCAGTGCCTCGACTTCATTTTGGAGTCGATCAAGATCGACCTGCGGCACCGTCGGGTCGTCGATCAGCTTTAAGGTTACACGGCGCGACGACGTCGGCGTGCTCAGGCGCTGTATAATCGTCTCGATCGCCGCATCGACATCGAGCATTTTACCGGGGATGTAGCCGAAGGAGCGCGAGAGCGGCTCGGTCGCCGTGATCACCTGCACCTCAGGCCAGTCGCCACCTCGTCAGCGAAATCGACCAGCAGCGCGCGTAGCGCAGCTTCATCGAGATCAACCTGCAGCGGCACGCGTACCCTGCTGCCAGCATCACGGGCAGCGACGGCCTCGTCGACTAAAGCTTCGATCGGTATCGCCAACGTCACATCCGCACCCTCGATCGTGCGCTGTTCCCCGCCGACAACAACTTCTAACGGGCGCTGGGCGGAGTCCAACTCCTCGCGCACGAGCGCCGCAGCCTCGTCCGTTGTCAAGCCGCTCACCTCGACACCGGCGATCGTCGATCCTGCGCCAAATACCGGCAGCGGCGTCGCGCTTGGCACCAGCGTCGGCACCAGCGTCGGCAACCGCTGTCGCTGCCGGCGCGCTAGCAGCGTTACTACACGCCACAAGGCTTAACACACACACGACAAGCGTGGCAATACGAGGCCAGGCAGGCATGCATCCTCCATCACACGTCTGGTTCGAGGTAAAAACTCAGTGGGTAGCCGACCTCGCGCGCGGCGCTGTGGGCATTATAAACGCGTTCTTTTGCCTCTTCATACGGCAGCGTCGTCACGAGCGCACGGCCCTCGTGATGCGCCGTCAGCATCACCATCATCGCACGGTCGATATCCAGCCCAAAAAAGACGCGCAACACCATCACCACAAACTCCATCGGGGTGACGTCGTCGTTCTCGATGATCACTCGATACGGTTTTTCGAGCTCTTCCTCGGTGACAACCACAAACGTTGTCTCCGGTATAACCTTCACATCCGGCGCTTCTGTTTGCATATCAACGAAAGCCCCAGTTCAAACCACTTGTAACCTCTCAAGCTCCCAGTATAGCACACGCCGACAGAAGGGAATTTTTCCCGGCGAACAGGCCAAAAATCGCTCTCTGCGGCCAAAGCAGCGCCAGCGTAAGATCCTACTTGCAGAAAGCGGAACAAACCAGTATTATCTACGTTGGTTTGGCGTTCTGATGAACGCCGGGTTGGAGGAGAACCGGGCTTACGGCCTTAAGGGTCTGCACGTACTATCGGTACGACAGTCCGCAATCTTCCAGACCCTTGAGGTCTAGCCGTAAAAGGAGAAAACGATGGATCAGTATGAGCTACTCGCTGCCCTCGAAGAGGGTCTGGTAAATGGGCGTATCTCGCCGCAGACAGCCGCTTATATCGCTGCTGAACTGTTGGGAGTTGATGCTTACGAGACTGGCTATCAAGAGTGGGACGGCATCATCGCCCAGCACAACCATCAGCCAGCGTTGCTTGCCGTTAACGCCGATTAATCAGGGCTGAGATATCTCGTACTTGCTCCGGAGGAGGTGGCAGCTGCGCCACCTCTTTTTGTTTGGGGATCGCCGTGGACATGCTCGAATTGGTGCGACTCAATTTGCTCTCGCCGATGGTGCTGGCGTTTGTGCTCGGTGTAGTAGCGACATTGGTGCGCAGCGATCTACGGCTTCCCGAGCAACTTTATACCACGCTGTCGATCTATCTGCTGCTGGCGATCGGCTTGAAGGGCGGTGCCGAGCTGAGCGAGACACAGCTCAGCACATTCTGGCAGCCTGCGCTGGCAACCCTCGCGCTCGGCATTGGTACGCCGATCTGGGCCTACTACACCTTGCGTGGCGCGGTACGCCTCGATATCGCGAACGCCGCCGCCATCGCTGCGCATTACGGGTCGGTCTCTGCGGTAACCTTTGCTGCCAGCCAGACCTTTCTTGAAGGGCTCGGCATGCAGTACGAGGGTTTTATGCCCACCCTCGTCGCGCTCTTAGAGGTGCCCGCGATCGTGATCGCGCTGTTCATCGCGCGCATTCAACTCGGCACAGGGAGCAGCTGGGGTGCAGTTCTCCACGAGCTCCTCGCCGGCAAAAGCATCTTGCTCTTGCTCGGCGGGCTCGTGATTGGCTTTCTGGCTGGCAAACCTGGCCTTGCGCAGGTTGCGCCGCTTTTTGTCGATCCATTTCGCGGCGCGCTCACGCTCTTTCTGCTCGAAATGGGCATGGTCGCTGCGCGGCGCTTCCAGGATCTCAAAATGTCGGCTGGCCGCTCGTTGCTTTTGCACTGCTTATGCCGCTCTGCAACGGCATAATTGGCATTCTGCTTGGCCAGCTCAGTGGGCTGTCGAGCGGCGGCACTTTTGTGCTCGGCGTGATGGCTGCTAGCGCATCCTATATCGCTGCTCCGGCAGCTGTGCGCATCGCGCTGCCGCAGGCCAACCCGAGCTTCTATCTCACCGCTGCGCTCGGCATCACCTTTCCATTTAATCTGGCGATCGGCATTCCACTCTTCTTCACTATTGCTCAGTGGCTACATGGTTAAAACACGGAGGAGGCAAACAATGCAGATGGTTCAGCTCAAACTCGTGACAATTATCGCCGAGGCGCTGCTCGAGGAACGGATGCTTGAGGCGATTCAACGCGCTGGCGCGCGCGGCCATTCGCTGAGCCGTGTCAGCGGCCAGGGTACACGCGGTATCCACGCCAGCGACTGGGAAGGCGACAATATCAAGATCGAGACGATCGTTAGCCCCGAAGTGGCCAACCAGATTATCGAGCACATTGCGCAGACTTATTTTGCGCACTATGCCGTCATCGTCTACACACAGGTCGTCGAGGTTGTGCGCAGCGAAAAATATCTTTGAGCACAAGTATAACTCGCCATACGTCGTATCGATGCCATGCTGGCGGTGCTGGCGGCTAGGCTGCCAGCATCTCCACACAGCGTTTTACAAACTGGTTAAGGTTACTATACATGGTAACAGAGCTGTGTACTTCAGGCGCTATGATGGTATGGAGTATCCATCCTAGGTCAAGGACATCGTTATGCCTCGTTACGATAAATTGCTGGCGGCGTCTATAATCGTTGTTCTGGCGCTTATCACGATCTTCTCACCCTCATCAGACACAGCGCAGCTCTTCATCGTCGGCAATCTTTGCATTGCGGCGCTGGCCGCTGAACGCTTGCTTTAGCTTGCTGTCAGCAGCTGCCGTAGGGCATGGCCTAGCGCCACCGGGTTATGGCGAATAGTGTCTTGCTTATTCCAGAGCGCACGCTCGCCACCGGCGCGTTCGGCGAGATCGTCGATCAGTACTTGCACTCCCAGCGCCGCTACCATCGCCACGTCCTCAGCATCAGAGGCTAGAACATGCAGACCAGCAGCTGCATAACGTGCGGCCACCGCCGGGTCGACGGCGCTGCTCCGATGGAGCAAGGCTGCGTCGAGCACCTCTGGCCCAAGCCATTCGCTCAGCACGCGCACGTGGTCGGCCAGCCGCAGGCCGTCGGTCTGGCCTGGCTGTGTAGTGGTATTGCAGACGAAGACGACACAAGCGCTTGTTTCGCGTAGTGCCTCGCGCATACCATCGTGCAACAGCGTGGCCATAACCGACGTGTAGAAGCTGCCCGGCCCAAGCACCACCAGGTCGGCGCTGCGAATGGCGGCTAGCGACCGTGTGTAGGCTGCTGCGGGCGGATCAAGATAGAGGCGCTTAATTGGCGGCTTGTCGAGGCCGCGCACTGCAAGTTCCCCACGGCGCAGGCTGCCATCCTCAAGCTCGGCGCAGAGCTGCGTATCCACCGTTGAAACCGGCAACACCGTGGCTGCACAGCTAACCAATTCGCTCACCGTAGCGATAGCAGTGGCAAAGTCGCCGGTGAGCTGGCTCAGCGCAGCGATCAAAAGATTGCCGAAGGCCATACCGTCGAAGGCACCAGCGGCCGCACCGCGAAAGCGCTGGTCGAGCAGGCGCGCATACAGCCCCTGCGGATCTGCAGCCAGCGCCGCGATCGTCGCCCGCAGATCGCCAGGAGCCGGGATAGCCGCCATTTGCCGCGCCAGGCCAGTGCTACGCCCGGTATCGGTCACCGCAATAACAGCGCTGCGCTGCGCTGCAAACTCCTCAACCGCCCGCAAGACCAAGCTCGCCCCGCCGCCGCCGCCGATCGCCACGATGGATGGCTTGCTCATTGGATAGACTTTTTCTTGCTTGGATCATGGGGCACAGCATGTTGCGCCCCTACGACATGATCACCTCGCCCGTGTACACAACTTCACACGCGCTCGATGGCACACGCTTGATCTGGTTGAGGTCGTCGTTTCAGCGTGCGTCGGTCGCCCCACTGATAAACCAGCTGCTGGCCTTATCGGCCACGATCATCCCGTAACGTCGTAATGCCTCAAGGCTCACCCGTGAGTGACCGGTATAGCCGCTGATAGTGAGATCTCCCCATAAGAACCGAGAACCCAGATTCGCTACGCCTGAAGCGTCCGCAGCTTTTACTCCGTAGTTCTTGGTTCTTTGCCTCCCAACAGCTCCCGATACAACGCTAGCGTCTGTCGTGCGACGAGCGGCCAGTTAAAGGTGCTCAAAACAATACGCGCGCTTTCAGCACCCCAGGCTGGCCAATTCGTGCGTTGAGCCAGCGCCAGGCGCAATTTCGCTGCCAGATCGTAGACATCGCCTGCACGCACCAGGTAGCCGTTGCGGCCATCGAAGACCTTGTCGGGGATGCCGCCCGCCGCACTGGCGATCATCGGGCGGCGATGGATCATGCCTTCGAGCGTGACCAGCGAACTGCCTTCGTAGAGCGTCGGGTGAACTACCAGATCGACCTCTTCGTACAGGCTGTGTAGCTCGGCGTCGTCGAGCCGACCGACAAAGACGACATGCCGTGCGATGCCCGCTGCCTGAGCTTGCGTCTCGAGTGCAGCGCGCTCCTTGCCGTTGCCCACAAGTAGCCAGCGCCAGGTGCGCGGTAGCTCGTGCTGGAGCAGCGCCAGCGCTTCGATCAAAATATGAAAGCCTTTGTTGCGCTCAAGCCGCCCGACGCTGAGCAGCACCGGCGATGTCTCGATAAGGCGCAGCCGATCGCGCAGCGCTAGGCGCAGATCATCGTTAACAAGGCCGAGACATTCATCGGCATCGATCGCCGAGGGGATAACCGCAACACGCGCCGGATCGACGCCGAGATAGCGTGGTAGGTCGCTTTGAGTGCAGGCATCCGTGGCGATTGCGCGGTCGGCAACGCGATGCCCATACGCGTAGAGCGCGCGAAAGGGCGCATACGCCAGCCACTTACGCACATCCGGCGTGCGAAACTCTTCCATTCCGTGGGGGTTGGCCACAAAAGGCACACGCTGCAAGAACGGGTCGCGGCTGCGGATAAAGCCGTAACCGGTGGCGCAGAGGCCCTGACTATGCACCACATTGAATATGCCGCGCCGCACGCCTCGCGCCGCTGCGATGCCAAGCTGCCAGGTGTAGTATGGATAATTTATCTGGCGTCCGACAATGCCATTAGGTGCTAGCAATGGCGCGGTGTAATCGTAGCGCAGATACCGTATCGCCTGCGGTAGCGCACGCGCTGCCTGTCTTTCCTCCGCCGTCAGTTGGCGACCGCCGGGAATATCCTGCACAAACAGCGTTACCGGTACGCCCAGGTTGCCAAGATGGCTGACGAGATGGAAGACATGGCGTTCGATTCCGCCAAAGCCATGCAGCGGGTAGACCACCCGCGCTAGCATCGCCACCTTTGGCATGTCATCGTTAGAATGCTGCTTCATCGCGCCTATCTTACCACGAGTTCGCAGTATAATACCCCCGAGCGACCCGCAGCGCCAGGACGATTGCAACAAACCACACAACAACCGGGGTATAGGCCCAGCCGCACAACTTTGTAATCACCCTCGTTGCCCACACAGCGCTTCTTGACAGAACATGTACATACATGGTACCATGGAAGCGGTTCCAACACCGTCTTCCTTTGATACTTTGCAGTGTGGCAAATTTTGCGGAGCAGCGAGATGAGCAGCACGATTCGCGATGTAGCGCGCCGCGCTGGAGTAGGGCTAGGTACCGTTTCACGGGTGCTCAACAATAGCCCGCTTGTCAGCCCCGCCACTCGCCAGCGCGTGCTGGATGTGATCCACGAGCTGCACTATGCGCCGAGTCACGCCGCGCGTAGTTTGTCGCTTGGCAAGACATTAACCATTGCGACAATTGCGCCCTTCTTCACGCGCCCCTCGGTGGTTGAGCGGCTGCGTGGCATCGAGGCGACATTGGCCGGTAGCAACTATAATTAGTCGTGTTCAACGTGGAAACCGTGGAGCGGCGCGACGATTTGCTGCGCGAAGTGCCGCGCCGCGAGCGCAGCGACGGCGTCTTGATCGTCTCGCTGGAACCGGCACCTGCCGAGGTCGAGCATCTTCGCCAGGTCGGGGTGCCGGTGGTGCTGATCGACCGCTACGCTGCCGGGCTTTCAAGTGTGGTCATCGACGATCGTCATGGTGGTTATCTGGCTACCCAGCATCTGATCGATCTAGGTCATCGCGCCATCGCATTTCTTGGTGATCCACCGGAAGATCCTCTCAGCTTCAATTTTACCAGCAGCCGCGACCGCTTCCTGGGCTACCGTCAGGCGCTCGCCGACGCACAGATTGCCTTTAATCCCGCCTATTACGTTTATGGCCTGCACGGGCGCTTTGAAGCGCGCCGATTGGCACGGCACTTGCTGGCCCTGCCCAAACCAGCCAGCGCTATTTTTGCCGCCAGCGACACCCAGGCGATGGGCGTGCTTGAGGCCGCGCGTGAGGCAACTATCGCTGTGCCACAAGCGCTCTCGGTGATCGGCTTCGACGATATCGATGTCGCTGAATATTTGAGCCTGACAACCATACGCCAGCCGCTCTTTGAAACTGGTGCGCGCGGCGTCGACCAACTGCTGCGCCTTCTTGATGGCACTTGCTCGCATCAGAGCGTCGAAACCATGCCTGTCGAGTTGATCGTGCGCAACACCACCGCACCACCCGCCACTATCTAGCCCTGCGCTGTAGCGCGAAGGCCTGCGGCCTGCTAGATATGGCCGTGAGAGCTTATTGATCGAGCATTAGACGTATCTTGAAAGGGGGTGGTCGTCGACACCCAAATCATCCAAGGTATAGGCGCAGAGGATTTCAGGCCAGTTGGTCGATGACAACACGCTATGCTCTTCACTATGACCTGTAACCTGTAACCTGCACGTCCGACACGGTTGTCTCTGGCATTGTTAGCCTGTATTGTATCGATGGAGGATACCTAATGATGAAGCGCAACGCTTCGTTTATGGCCCTGATCCTGGTCTTTGGCTTGCTGCTTGCCGCCTGTGGTAATCAGTCTGCCGCTCAGCCAACGGCTGCTCCAGAAGCTCCTGCTGCCACCGAAGTTCCGGCGGCCACCGAGGCCCCGGCGGCCACCGAGGCTCCGACCGAAGCTGCAGCGGCCACCGAGGCTCCGACCGAGGCTCCGACTGAGGCCGCTGCTGCTACCGCTGC
>JAAUTF010000080.1 GCA_012031775.1 Candidatus Altimarinota bacterium
TTACCGCCTGCACGCTCGCCGCGTTGTAGAGATCGCCCTGCACAACAGCAACACCAGACGGTGCCGCTGCCACCCCGCTACGATTGACTAGCCGCACTTGCCGACCGCGCACCAGCAGCGCCTCCGCTGTCGCTATGCCCAACGGCCCGGCCCCTAATACTACGTGCATGTTCTCGTCCATTTCAACCTACCTATCATCGATAGAATTACTTACCTGAGATTATATTATCACCGATAGGTATTTTGTCAATAGACAAAAAAAGACGCACTGACGAAATTCGTCAGTGCGCCCGCAACGATGTTATGTCGCTTAAAGACTTACTGCATCCACCACAACTCCGGCCCGTGTCACAAACTGTAGGCGCAAACTGATGTCGTTCGCCTCAAGCAGCAGGGCACCGTGCTCTTCATTAAAAAAGGCTGCGCTGGTGGGCAGCGGGCAACACCCGGGAGCGTAACGCGCCGCGCCGCCGAGGCCGTTGACGATATACGGAATACCATCGACATGCAGCCGCTCGTAGCTATGGTCGTGGCCCGCGAGCACTAGCTGCGCACCCCAAGCGGCAAACGGCCATTGCATCCAATCGCTTGAGCCGTGATGACCGGAGGAGAAGGGCGGGTGATGCATTGTGACCAGCTTCCAGCGTGCCGTCGATGCCGCCAGCGCGCCCTGCAGCCACTGCCCCTGTACCGAGTCGGCGGTGATGCCATCGGGCTCGCCAGGCATACTATCGAGCATAAAAAAATGCAGCGGCCCGCGCACAAACTCGTAATAACGACCATTTCCGGGGAGCGCGAAATAGCTCAGGTAGGGTTCTGGGTAGCCGACGACCCAATCGTGATTGCCGAGCACCGGGAAGAAGCGGTTCTCGCTCGCACCCGGGCCGTATTGGCCACGATATGGCGCAATATAGTGTTGATAATACTGGCCGATATTGGCGTCAATCGTGTCGCTGGTGCCGTCGGGGTAATTATTGTCGCCGAGCGTGACAACAAAATCGGGCTGCCAGCTATCTACTAGGGCAGCAACCGCCGCTACGGGTTCACCAGCCATGCCGTAGTCACCGATCAGCGCAACCCGTAGCGTAGCAGACGCCACCAGTGTCGTTGTAGGCACAACCTGCGCCTGCCCGCTCAGGCTACCGCTCGACTGCGGCTGCCAGCGCGTCATCTCAGGCGCTTCGCGCCCGCAGGCCGCCAGCACTGCCACAATACCCGGCAGTGAGAGCCCCATCGCCAGCCCACGCCGCAGCACAGCACGACGACTCAGACGCTCGTGCAGGGCCGCACGCAGCAGTAATTGTTGCTTCGTGTCGTCGTCCATAGGTATGCTTTAGTCGATCCCGCTTTGCTGCTATACTACGTCAAATAAGGCGGTGCTGAACCGCCACGTTTACTTCATTATACGCCGAATGGCGCATTTGGCATTGATATTTTATGCGTGTAAGGCACCGCTCTTTGGCATTGTTTGTCGCAGTCTTAGGCATAACAATCAGCTTCAGCCTGCTGCTCGGGGCTTTTCGTACTAGCCCACCACGAATTATCGACATCGGCGGCAATGGCGACGCCTATGTCACACGTAATTTCTACGACGCTGAAAGCGGGGCTGACGAGCGCTTTCGTTGGAGCGGGCGCGATGCCGCGCTGCTGCTGCCCGAGACATACACCAGGGCTGCATTGCTTACGCTGCGGCTCCATAGCAATGCCGAAGGCCACCCGATCACGCTCCACGATAGCAGCGATGGGCGCCCGCTCGCCACCCTACCCCCAAGCGAGGGATGGCGTGTCTATCGTGTGCTGGTGCCGCGCAGTGCCGATAACGAGCAGAGCGGCACAACGATCGCCCTCACTGGCCAGTTGAGCCAATCGAGCGCCGCCGACCCACGCGAGCTTGGGGTCGCGCTCGATCGTATCGCCGTTCAACCGCTACCCGCAAGCGGACTATTGCGTGTTCACAGCCTTACCCGCGTGCTCCAGCTGTGCTGGTTTCTCCTGCTTATCGGCGGTATTGCCTGGCTGCTGCAATACACGATGCGCCCGAACGCCAGCCGCGCCGCCCGCCTCTTGCGCAGCAGTGCGTTCAGCGCGACGGTAGCGCTGTTCCTGATCGGCTGGGCTTGGCACGACCACTATACGCTCGACTGGCTGTTGCCGCTCGATCCCCGCACGCTCAGCACAATCAGCGCGCTCTTAGTCGGCATTGCCTGGGTAGCGCTCACGCAACCCCGGTTTCATGTAAACACCTGGCGCGGTAAGCCCGGCGTACCACTTGCCGTGTCGATCATCGGGCTGGCGCTGTTGAGTCGCCTGCTGACGCTACTGCCGCTCGCGCCCGAACTTCGTGGTGCCGCCGCCTATGTCGCACTCGGGCTTCCCGGTGCATTGCTGGCTCTGCTTTGCTTCCGCCACGAGCGCGATGGGCTGGTGCGCCTGCTGCTCGCATTGCTTGGAGCGCTAGGGAGCGCAATCCTGCTGGTGTATGGGCTGCAAGCACTACCGGGAGCACTAACCGCCGGGCTCGTATTCTTACCGCTCGACCTGCTGACGCTGATGTGTACCGTGCTGCTGCTGCGCCAACCTGCGCTCGGGCCAGCGCAACCGCCAACACGTCCGCACGCCTACCTGCCGCTCTTCTTGTTACTCGTGCTCGCCGCTGCGCTACGCCTGCCCGCGCTCGGCAGTGCTGAGCTGCACGACGATGAAGCATCGGTGTTGTTGACGGCTGCCCGCATCTATTACGGCCAGGACGATGTGCTCTTGCTCCAGCTAAAAGGGCCGGTGCAGGTTCTACTGCCCACGGGGCCGCTAGTACTCACCGGCCTGCTTAACGAGTGGATCGCACGCCTACCATTTGCGATCGCCGGCATCGGCATTGTGCTCGGCAGCTATCTGCTTGCACGCCGCTGCTTTAGCGATAATACGATCGCCGGGCTGTTCGCGGCAACCGTGCTTACCCTCGATGGTTTTATGATCGCTTTTTCGCGCATCGTGCAGTACCAGAGCATCGTTATGATCATGACGATTGGCGCTATCTGGTGTATGCTGCGCTTTGCCGAGGGCTGCGAGCGTGCTGCGCGCTATTTGCTGGCGTCCGCCCTCTGGATTAGCCTGGCGCTGCTCGCGCACTACGATGCAATCTATGGCCTGCCTGTGTTAGCCCTACTGCTGTTTGTGGGCGCACGACGGCGCGGCTGGCAGCGCGCGCACTGGCTGCGTGCGCTCTGCTGCTCCCGTGGCCCTTAGCTACGGCCTTGCTGGCGAGTTTTTTATGTGCCGTTTATACTCCATCCGCACTTCGCCAAGGCGCTCGTGCATATTGGGGAGCGCAGTGGCCAGACCGACGCCGGGCCGACGATTTATAACAATCTCGGCAGTACCTATGAATTGGCCTCCTTCTACAGCACACCGCTCTATGTTCCACTGCTGATCGTTGCCCTGACGGTCACACTGGTCGGCTGGCTGCTCGCCTATGCGCGACCGCGCTGGCTCGGGCAGATCTGTGCTGTGCTTTTAATGTTCGTCGCACTCGATCTGCTGCGTGAGCCGCAGAGCTCCTGGCTGGTAGATGGGGGGGGGGATAGCGCTCGTCGTCTGCCTGGTACCGCTCGTGCTACTGCTCCTGGCACCGGATCTTCCCGCGCCACGTCGCGCGCTGATTCTGTGGTTTGGCACAAGTAGTATTGCCATGCTCTTTTTTATCGCTCAGCCGCGCACGCACGTCTATGTGATGGCGATACCGGCAGCACTGCTGATCGGGTTTGCTATCACCCGCGTGCAGCACTGGCTGATCCACCGTAACTTGCGCTGGCTGCGCACCACTATGGCGCTTGGCGGTATCGCGCCTTTGTTGCTAGCGACGCTCTATCTGCACACCTTGTTCATCCGGCAAGACATCGAATATCAGCGCGGGCTGCCCGCCACACGCCTTGTTACAAACGACAGCAGCAAGGTCATCGATGATGATGCGCGCTTCGGTTTTCCAAGCCGCGACGGCTGGAAGGTGATCGGCGAACTGTACCGGAGCGGTATACTCGACGGCCCCTTCGCCGCCAATCTCTCCACCGAGGTCGCTGCCTGGTATACCCGCGGCGAATTGCGCTGCAATGCGACCCCAGAGTACTACCTTGTGGCGCTGGAAGCACGGCAGCCCTATATTCCGAGCGACGCCTATCTCTTCGGCACGGTACGCGTTGGCGAGCATAATCGCATCGCCATCTACAGCCGTGAGCAGGTTAGCGGCCCGCCCCGTGTTTTCGCCCTGGAACAATACGCCCCGCAGTTCGATGCCCAGCCGGTGATCGATTTTCGCCAGATGGATAGCGCCTGTTCGCGGTAGCGACCAAGCGTGCCTGGCCGCGCCTCTCTGCAAGGATGCACGCTATGGATACACTCTTGCTGGCTTTCGAAGACGCCTTCGACATCCTACTCGCCAACGTACCACGCTTTTTTGCCGCGCTGCTTATTCTGTTGCTGACCGTGGTGCTCGCCCGCTGGGCCGCCGATTGGGCCAGACGTGTTTTGCAGCGTATGCGGGTGCCGAAGAACGCGATAACGCCGTTTAGCGCAATCGCGCGCATCGGTGTTTTGGTGCTAGGCGGTATGGTTGTCTTGCAAGTGTTAGGGCTGAGCCAGGCGGTTTTGGGCGCTATCGCCAGCCTTGGCGTAGTCGGCTTGATCGTGAGCTTTGCGCTGCAAGATATTACCAAGCAATTCGCCTCCGGCATTTTACTGCTGCTCGGTCGCCCCTTCGAGATCGGCGACTATATTAAAGTTGGCGCGCACGAGGGCTCTGTAATGGAATTGCAGCTCCGTGTCACCGTGCTGCGCACCGAAGACGGCGACGAGGTGCTGATCCCTAATGCCGATGTGTATACATCGACGGTGGTGAATACCTCACGGGCGCGCGCGCGCCGCCACAGCCTAACTTTGAAGCTACCTGTTGCCACCAACAGCGAACAGATACACGCGCGCCTGCGTGCGGCGATGGCCGCCGTGCCAGGTGTGGCCACCGAGCCAATACCAGAGATCACCTTCGCCAGCATCGAAAGCGAAGTACTTAACCTGCAAGCCTTTTACTGGGTAGCTACCGATACCCTCAACCCACAGGCGGTAAGGTCGGCAGTTGTGGTCGCGACAAACAAGGTTATCGCTGAATTTGCCCACGCGCCCTGAACTTGCGTGGGCTCAGCAATTGCAGATCGCAGACAATATTAACCGCACAACGCTGCGCTCGCGCTGCTAAACCCTACATCCTGCTTGAGATAGCACTCATGCCCGCTCCACACGCTATGGTACAATGCAGCCGTCAGGGCCACACTGTACCCTGTAACCTCTCACCTGTAACCTTGTGAAACGAGGAGCCAATATGCACATCGTGGTGTGTATGAAGCAAGTCCGCGCGACAATTCGGTCAAAATCAACCCTGATCTCAGCGTTAACAGCGACGGAATCGAGAAGATTATGAATCTCTTCGACGAATATGCAGTCGAAGAGGCTTTGTTATGGAACGAGAAACTTGGCGGTACAGTGACCGTGCTCTCGCTCGGCGATGCCGATTGGGTCGACCAGCAGCGGCGTGCGCTGGCCATGGGTGCTACCGACGCTGTATTGATCAGCGATCCTGTTTTTAACGCTCTCGACTCGCTCGGCGCTGCGCGCGTCGTCGCTGCGGCAATACAGAAACTCGGCGCTGTGGATATGGTTATCACCGGACGTAATTCCACCGACGATGAAAGCGGTGTCTTCGCCCCGCGCTCGCCCGGCTGCTGGGCTGGGCGCAGCTCACCTATGTCGGCAAGATCGCTAGCATCGATCCTGCCGCAAAGCAGATTGTCGCTGAGCGCCACCTTGAAACGGTCATCGAAACCGTCAGCGCGCGCCTGCCAGCGGTGATCAGCGTCGTCAAAGATATTAACCAACCGCGGTATCCCTCGCTCTTAAAAATCAAGAAAGTTGCCAAAGTCGAGCCACCAGTCTGGTCGGTTGCTGATCTCGGCCTCAACGGCGATCTCGCAATTACCAACACGGTGGCGCGGGTGCCTCCGCCGCCCCGCCCTAAAGGCGAGCTGATCGAAGGCAGCGATGCCGCCGAAAAGGTGCGCAAGTTGGTGGACACCTTGATCGAAAATCAGCTTATTTGAAGGTGTAAGAGGGGTAAACCATGATTCTCGTCTATATCGAAGCGGTCGATGGCGATCTCTTAAATACATCGCGCGAATTGCTCGGCAAAGGCCGGAGCCTGGCCGATGCGTGTGGCGTGCCGCTCGCTGCCATCGCCGTAGGCGCTGAGCCACAGCTGCTCGCCGCGCGCGCCTTTGCCTTCGGTGCCGACAGTGTCTATAGCGTTGCCGCTGCACAGCTGGCCCACTACACGACGGATGGTTATGTCGCCGCGCTCCAGGCGACGATCGCACAAACGCAGCCAATGCTGCTCTTGCTGAGCAGCACTTTCCAAAACCGCGACTTGGGCGCAGCGCTCGCCGCCGATCTCGGCGTCGGCATTGCCGTCGATGCCAACGAGATCAATATCGCTGGCCAGACGATCCGCGCCGTACGCGCCTCGCACGGTGGCAATGTGATCAACACGGTCGATTTGGGCAGCGCCCGCCCAGCAATTGTGCTGGCGCGCAAGCAGAGTTTCGCCGAGGCCGCAGAACAGCCAGGCCGCACCGGCGATGTTCTATCCGTTGCACTGCCCGCTGTCGACATTCGCACCGCAGTCGTCGGCGTTTCTCCAAAAAGCGGCGCGGTAAACCTTGGCGATGCCACGGTTATTGTCACCGGCGGTCGTGGCCTCGGCAGCCCCGAGAACTATCAGAAGCTTATTCCGCCACTGGCCGCAGCCCTTGGTGCAGCCTATGGTGCCAGCCGCGCTATCGTCGACGCCGGTTGGGTGCCCTACGAGCATCAGGTCGGCCAGACGGGCAAAACCGTCACGCCCAAACTCTACATCGCCTGTGGCGTCAGCGGTGCCATCCAACATCTCGCCGGCATGCGCAGCAGCCGCACCATCGTGGCCATCAATAAAGATAGCGAAGCGCCGATCTTCCGCGTCGCCAGCTACGGCCTTGTTGGCGACGTCAACGAAGTGATTCCGCTCCTCACCGCCGAGCTGCACAAACGCCTCGGGCGCTAACGAACCATAGCTAGGCGATACAGGCATTGGTGAGAGCCCCCTTACGCTCGTAACGTGTGACGCGTGAGCCGTGACCACGCTCGTGTACACGCGTCACACGTTACATTTCACGCGTCACACCGAGATGGTGCGTACGATCTGCTGTCTTTAAAGATACGCCAAGAGCGATCACAACCTCGTTTATAGTTCTGCCATAGTAATCCTAAACAGTTTGTGAAAAAGTTGGTGGTGCAGCACGCGGTTGCGCCGTGTACTGTACCACCCTCTTGGTACAACCTACTTTATGGTGGCTACATCCGATGTGACATTACTGGTAGCTGCGCCGCGCGCACTACCAGCTTCTCCAGCAACGGTTTAGGATCGCTCTACCATAGGTTAGGAGCGTTAAGATGCATATTCTGCAACGACTGACACGCTATGTACGAATGTTCGCGGCGCTAAGTGTGTTATCGATGGGGGCCATTGCCCCTACCCTGCCTAGCAACGCTCAAAGCAATGGTCTACGAGTGTACCTGTTGCGCGGAGGCGACAAACCCGCCGACGATGCTGTGTCTGTAGCCCTTCGCGAGGCCGGCTTCGATGTTATTGAAGGCGTCGAGTCGCATCAGTTCGATGGCACACAGGCCGATCTTCGTGCCTATAACACGATTGTATTGCTGCATACGAAGAACTGGCAACAGGCGCTCAATAGCGACGGCATACGCGCTATCAGCGATTATGTTGCCAACGGTGGCGGCCTTGTCACCGGCGAACGCGTGATCGCTGAGGGTGAATTCGTCGACATTGCACCGGCAAGCAGCTGCGGCACCAGCAAAGCCGACGCCACAGAGTATCAGCAATTTTCGGTCGAGCCGATGATCAACGATGGGTTGCCATTAAATTTCAGCCTTAATCTTGCCAGCTACGGTGGTAGCAGTGAAACCTGCTTCGATGTAAAATCCACCGCAAGCGTGTTCTACATCAGCAGCAATGGCGGCGGTAAGGTCGGCAGCCCAGGTCTGGTGGGTTGGCGCAGCGGCAATGGCCGTGTTGCCAGCTTCTCCACTATGGTGAGCGATAGCGAACTGGCTAACCGCGACTATCGACGGCTCCTACAGAACACTGTGCGCTGGGCTGCGCGCCCTCACGATAGCACCCCCCCGGTTATCACGCGTATGGTCATCACCGACTCAGGGCAGATGACCGACAAGCGTACCGTCAGTATCGACCTTGCTGCCGCCGATGACAGTGGCGCGTCGGGCACTACTATCTGGCCGAGCTCGTCTTCAATGGCGATCGGAAGACGCCTGGATGGCATATCGTGCAGCGTAGCGGCTGGCAGCCTTACCGGTCGAACACCACGAACGACGATGACGATGATGGGGGCGGTAACGATGGCAGCATCGCCTGGACACTAGATGTCACACCGGGCGTGCATTATATTCTGGCCTGGGTTGCCGATCACGTCGGCAATGTTAGCGCCGTGCCAAGCAGCGACTTCGTGAGCTATCAGCCGCAGAAAGCGGTAACCATTGCGAGCGAGCAAATCTATCTCTACCGGCTCTTGCCGAGCGGAGGGAGCGCTGTCACCGTGCATATGGACGTTAGCGCGGGCGATCCCGATCTTTATGTCTGGAGCAGCGATGAGACCTTGATCGCTGCTGCTGAGGCCGCACTACCGAGGGAGACGGTGGCATTTGCTGCCGATGGAGGGATCTATCAGCTCGAAGTCGATGGCTTTAGGGCAGGAGCGTACATGATGAGCGTCACCACCGATCGGCTAGCCGCCAGCGACGCGTCCGGGCTGAACGGTCGGCCACGTGGGCGGACGATCAACGGCATCGCCGATGAGCCGGGTAACGACGATGTCGATCTCCCACCGCTCCCGGCGCTCCAGTCGCAAAGCGACCTGTTCTTGCCGCTGATCTGGCGCTGAAGCACATTATGATCGAGCGCAGTTTTAGCTGGCACCGGGCGCGTATTCCAGGTCAAAGGGCGTAGCAGCATGGTCAACGCATATCTGCTCAAAAACCGACACGACCACAGCGCGGGGCCGCTCACAAACCACGCGCCCCTGATCGGACGGAGCGCCGAACTGCGCTGGCTGGCAGCACGTTTAGCGCGCGCCGGAGCCGGCCACGGGCAGTTCGTGCTGCTCAGCGGCGAAGCGGGCATCGGCAAAACCCGCCTGGTGGCAGCGCTTGCCGAGAGCGCGCATCGGTGTGGCGCACGCGTGTGTTACGGTGCCGCGCAGTCGTACCGTAACAACAGCGCGTATCTGATCTGGCAGGGCATTCTTCGTGAGCTGTTTGGTCTCGACTTCACGCTCGCGGCAGAGGCACAGCTGGCGCAGCTTTCTGGCCAACTGCACCAACTCGACGAGCACTTGCTCGCGCGAATGCCGCTGCTCGGTGCGGCGCTTAACCTACCGATCGCCGACAATCCACTCACTGCGGCGCTCGATCCGCGACTGCGCAAAGCCTCGCTCGAAGCACTGCTCGGCGACGTGTTACGCGCATACCTCGCGGCCAATGGTCGCTCGATTGTTATTGTGCTCGACAACGCCCATTGGATGGACATGCTCTCGCGCAGCTTGCTCGAGACGCTTGCACGCACCACAGCCACGCTACCGATTATGCTCATCGTCGCCTACCGGCCTTATGAGGGCGAGGCCCCGCCCGCGCTGGCCATGCCTCACGCCAGCGCGCTGCATATCGACGAGCTCGATGATGCCGCTTGTATCGACTATGTGACGAGCAAATATCATCAGTTATATGAAGGCACCATGCCAACGCCGGAACTCGCCCAACAGATCGGGCGGGTAGCGCGCGGCAATCCCTTCTTTATCGATGAACTGCTGAGCCTGCTACGGGGCCAGCATATCGTCGATACAGCCGCGCTTGAACGTATCGGCCTGCCACAGAGCCTGCATAGCCTGGTGCTTAATCGCCTCGATCGCCTCGCGGAAGAGACCCGCACCGCGCTAAAAGTAGCCAGTGTTATTGGGCAGCAGTTTCCTGCACATTGGCTTCAGGCCATTTTGCCACAGCAGAGCGAGCTGCCGCAGCTGATCGAGCAGCTTGAAGCGCTCTGCCGCGACGACCTGACGGCCATGGCCGCGAACGGCCCTCTACCCCTCTACACCTTTCGCCACAGCGCCACACGCGATATCGCCTATGAAAGCCTGGCGCTCACGACACGTGCGATGCTTCACGAGCGCACTGGCGTCTTCATCGAAAACACCTACGCCGACGAGATCGAACGCTACCTCGACCTGCTCGCCTACCATTATGGCTTAAGCGCGAATATCGCCAAGCAGCGCGAGTTTTTCGCCCGCGCCGGTGAAGCCGCCCAGGCGGCCTATGCCAACGAAGCCGCGATCGGCTACTACGAACGCCTGCTGCCATTGCTCGACAATCAGGAACAGCCGCCATTCCTCCTGCGCCTGGCCGACGTGCAACGCCTTGTGGGCAGCTGGGATATCGCCGAGCAACTCTATCAGCGCACCCTGGTGTTGAGCGCCGAGCCGACGATTCGCGCGCGCTGTCAGCGCAGCCTGGGAGAGTTGTGTCGTGAGCGCGGCAATTTTGGCGATGCACGACGCTGGCTTAACGCAGCCCTGGCGGTAGCGCGCGCACTCGGCGACCGGCTCGCTGTCGCACAAACTTTACAGCAGATCGGCTCGACGCTGATCGGACAGGGCGAACTGCTAGCCGCGCTCGATCATATGGAACAGGCACGCGCGCTGATCGAAGAGATTGACAACCCGCGCGCCCTTGCCCAGGTGCTTAATAACGCTGGCCTCGTTCACCAGGAGCGCGGCGATCTGGCGCGGGCGCTCGACTGCTTTCTACGTAGCGAGCGCATTGCACGCACGATCGGCGACCCGTTATGGACAAGTATCGCCGTCGGTAACAGCGGCAACGCGCATATGTTGGGCGGCGACTATGCCCGCGCTATGGCGTGTTACCAGCAGCAGCTGCGCGTTGCGCAAGAGCTGGGCGACCGCTACGGCCTGAGCCTGGCAGTGGGCAACATGGGCAATATGTATGAGTACCAGGGCGAGAACGCGGCAGCGCGTGCATGTTATGTATGGGCTTTACAGCTAGCGCTCGAACTCGGCGATCAACCTGGAGTGGTCATCGTGCTGTGGAGCCTTGGCACGTTGGCGTTGGCCGAAGAAGACTACGCCGAAAGCCAACGCCTGATCGACCAGGCGATCGCGCTGGCACGCGCGCTCGAGCTGCACTACGATCTGTGCGCGTGCTTTTACACACGCGCCTTGCTGCTGGCGCGCTCCGATGGCGATCGCGGCGAAGCACTACGGCTTGCCGTGCAGGCTCGAGAGCTAGCCGTTAGTACCGAACACAGCGATATCGCCCTGCGCGCCGAGTTGCTCGAAGTGCGGCTGGCCGTCAAACAGCAGCGTATCAACGCGACGCAGGGTATCGAGCGCCTCGAAGCGCTCTTCGACCACTGGGAGTTGCCGGAAGCACAGGCCGCCATCCGCTACACTATCTGGCGTCTCGATAACCGCCAGCGTGTCCATGGCTTCGAGGCCGCCCGCCAATACCGCGCCCTTTACGCCGCAACGCCGCGTAGCGAATATCGTGCATGTTACGCTGAACTGACTGGTGCCGCGCTACCGCCTGCACTCGCGCTACCGCCGCTTCCCGCCGCTATCACCCAGGCTGCAATCGATTTTAATACCCTCGATGAAGCCGTTACGAACTTGATCTATGCGCGCGAAATAGCCTCGTAATGCCAAATCCGGGTAGAGAGCTTCGGTTTGCCGTGGTTTGTTGGCGCTTACGCCATCAACAAACTACGGCAACCGATCATCGTTCCTGCGAATGTAGCATACGGCGGATTGGGCACCCGCAAAACCCCGCTCTGAAACCTTGTATACTACACGCTATTGTTCGCGACTAGCTTGACAGGGAAAGACCATGACCGCCTTTGAACCGCAGACAGATGACTATGCCGCTCGCGTGCGTGAAAGTTATGACCGGCAGACCGCGATGGTGACACTCGGTGCCGAGTTGACTGCCATCGGGCCGGGAACCGTCGAGATCGTGTTACCCTTTCGCGCTGATCTCTGTCAGCAGCATGGCTTTATCCATGCCGGCATCATCACGGCGATCGCCGATAGTGCATGCGGTTATGCCGCCTACAGCCTGATGCCCGCCGATGCGGGCGTGTTGACCGTCGAGTTCAAGGTAAACTTCCTGCACCCTGCTGCCGGCGAGCGCCTGATCGCGCGCGGGATGGTCTCGCGTGCCGGGCGCACGATCAGCGTCTGCGCCGCCGACATCTTCGCCGTCAGTGGCGACTCCGAGAAAGTTGTCGCCACCATGCTTGCCACAGTGATGACCATACAGGGCCGCGAAGGGGTGCGCGGGTAAGTGGTGTTAGGGAGCGCACTCCTGCGGTTGAGGCCATGCTTCAACCGCAGGAGTGCGCTTCAGGCGCTACAGCGTTGCTCTGCGCTGTAAATGTTGAAACTCGCGCCGCGCAAAAAGCCGATCAGCGTTATGTTAAACTCTTGTGCAAGCTGCGCGGCCAGCGAACTTGGTGCAGAGACCGCGCAGACGACCGGGATGGCGGCGGCAAGCGCCTTCTGCACGATGTCGTAGCTTGCGCGCCCGCTCACAAGCAACACAGCGGCCTGAACGCTGTTCAATAAAGCCCAACCTGTTACCTTATCCACCGCGTTGTGCCGCCCGACGTCCTCGCGGGCGACGAGCAAGCGCCCTTCGGCGTCGAAGAGCGCTGCTGCGTGCAAACCACCGCTGTCGGCAAAACCGGCTTGCTCGGCACGCAGGAGATCCGGCAGCTGCGCCACTAACACTGCCGAAAGCCGAGGGCCGTCGGCGAGCGCGCTGAAGCCGCGCTCGCGCAGCTCATCGAGGCCCGCGCGCCCACATACACCGCACGAACTGCTCACCGTAAAGCGCCGCACAAGCGCGGCGAGATCGGGGAGTTGTGCCGCCCGCAGCCTAACGCTCACAACATTGTAGTGCTGCTCGCCGTCTTTGTCCTGATCGACACAGTAGGTCATCTGCGAGAGATCATCGGCCGTGCCGATAATACCTTCGGCGACCAGAAAGCCGACTACTAGCTCGAAATCGTGGCCGGGTGTACGCATCGTGATCGCTACGTCGCACTGCGCACCGTTCGCGCTACGTAGCCGAATTGCCAGAGGCTCTTCGACCGCTAGCATATCACGGCGTGCTTGTAGAAGCCCATCGGCGTAACGCACAATGCGTCGACGGCGTGTTTGTTTAGATAGCGACATAGCAGTATTTCCCGGGTATATATACAATCCTACATAGGTTGTGTTAGAGGCCGTGTCGTGGCTGGCGGCATAGCCGCCAGCCACGACACACGCTT
>JAAUTF010000081.1 GCA_012031775.1 Candidatus Altimarinota bacterium
GGCCGCAGCCGCGCGTGCAGCCATCGCCGAAGACAACCTCGACCAGGCGCGTGCCTTGGCGCTGGCAGCGGTGCAAGTACCGCGCCCCGCCGCTGAACGCGCAGGCCATTTTGTCTCAGGCTGCATATGCACCAGGCACCCGGCGGCTCTTCAGCGGCCATAGCGGCGCAGTGATGGATGTCGCCTTCGTCGGCGCTGGCCAACTCCTGCTCTCGGGATCATCCGACAACACGCTGCGCCTCTGGGATGTAACAACCGGCGACGAGCGCCTACGCCTCCATGGTCTCAGCACCAATTTGTGGCGCATAGCCGCCAGCCCCGATGGCCGTCTCGTCGCGGCGAGTGCGCCCACCGGTTTTGTCCATATTTGGGACACACGCAGTGGCGAGGAGATCTATCGCCTGCGTGGCCACAGCGCCGACACCACCGGCGTCGCCTTCAGCCCCGATGGGCGCGCGCTGCTCTCTGCGTCGAAAGATATGACGTTGCGCCTCTGGAGCGTTGATAGCGGCGCGCCTATCCGTGAATATCGTGGCCATACCGATTGGGTATGGGGCGTTGCGTTCAGCCCCGATGGCCAGACTTTCGTCTCCGGCTCCTCCGACAACACGCTACATTTGTGGGATGTCGGCAGCGGCACGGTGCTACGGCGCTTCGTTGGTCATACCAACCGCGTTCATAGCGTCGCCTTCAGCAAGAATGGCCAGTGGCTCGTCTCCGGCTCGTGGGATGAAACCCTGCGCCTCTGGGATGTTACGTCTGGCGAGGCGCTGCGCAGTTTCACCAGCCACAACGGCACCGTAGCCAGCGTCGCCTTCAGCCCCGACGCTAGCTGTATCGCTTCGGCATCGGCGAATATTGTGCATCTGTGGGACACACGCCGCGGCGATCTGTTGCAGCGCTTCCGCGAGCACCGCGATGAAGTCTTTGCCGTTTCTTTCAGCCACGATGGGCGCAGCATTCTTTCCGGCTCGCGTGATGGCACGATTCGGCTTTGGGATCGCTCTAACGGTGCCGAGTTGCATCGTATCGCCGGACACAGCAGCTGGATCCGCACTGTGGCTCTTAGCCACGATGGCCGCACGGCTGTGAGCGGTTCTTGGGATCGAACCGCACGGCTGTGGAATCTCGCCACAGGGCAGCCTAGGCTGCATATCGATCGCCACGCCGATAGTGTAGAGAGCGTGGCCCTCAATCCCGACGAGACGCTACTGCTCACTGGGTCTGCCGATGCTACGGTGCGCCTCTGGGATACGGCCAGCGGGGCGGAGCTGCGCGCATTTCTTGGCCACGAAGGCTATGTGTGGTCTGTCGCTTTCAGCCCCGATGGCCAGGCCGCGCTCTCAAGCTCGCACGACGGCACAATGCGGCTCTGGGATGTCGCTAGTGGCCAGGAATTGCGCCGCTTCGTCGGCCATACCGCAGGTGTTGAAAGCGTCGCCTTCAGTCCCGACGGCAGCGCCGTGCTCTCGGGTTCCGCCGATGGCACCGTGCGCCTCTGGCAGACGGCAAGTGGCGCGGAGACATTACAGCTTAGCGGGCATAATGGCGCAGTCAATAGCGTCGCCTTTAGCCCAGATGGGAAACTGGCGCTCTCGGGGTCTGCCGATGGCACGGCGCGGCTTTGGGATCTTAGCAACGGCAGCGACTTGCAGCGCTTTCCCAAACAATCGGGGCCGGTGCTCTTTGTCGCCTTCAGTCCGGATGGCAACATGGCGCTTTTCGGCGCAGGTATCACCGCGCTCGCCCTTTGGGATGTCACCAACGGCCAGGAACTGCGGCGTTTTGATGCCGCCGGCGCGCTTGTCTACAGCGCCGTCTTCAGCGCCGACGGGTACACCATCCTTGCAGGGCAACCGACGGCGTGCTGCGCCTCTGGCGCGTCGATGCGCTCCCCACACTGCTCGCCTGGGTTACGCAGCATCGCTACATCCCTACGCTGAGCGCGGCCCAGCGCGCTTCCTTCAGCTAAGTTAGTACTTCTACCACGGGAATATGGTTCGTTGACATGGTCAACGAACCATATTCCCCGTGGAATTTGTAAACACTTTTTACATCTGCATGCCTTCAAATCGCCTATGCTATTTACATATGCGTTACAAAAAGCTCTACACAAGCCCATTTCAAATCGCTATGATACAGCCATCGCCGGACGGAATGGCGGAGCGAACGAAGCAAGAAACCTGAAAGGAGACATACGATGACCGAGATGTACGTGTGGCTACAAACCCAGGCGCACCTGCTGCGCGAGCGCGCTGAGGACGAGAACGGCGCGACCAGCGTGGAGTACGCTGGTCTGGTGATGGCGGTGGCCTTCCTGCTGTTGACGATCGCGACCATCCTTGGGGAGCGCGGCAACGATATCGGTAACGCGCTCGCCGACGTGGTCAAGGGCTGGATCGAGGGCTTCGGCGCCTTAAGGGTACAGGTAGAGAATACAGGGCACAGCTTTGACCTCAACCACGACGCTTGAACGGGGCGTGGTGCAGCTGCGCATCGACGGCGAGCTGATCACGACTACGCCCGAGCACCCCTTCTTCACGCTAGAGCGCGGCTGGGTAGCCGCAGGCGATCTACAGCTCGGCGACACAGTACGCAATGCCAGCGGCGGCAGCGGGGCGATCGATAGCTTCGCGATCGAAGTGCGCACGCAACAGGTGAGGGCGAACGTAAGGAGCTAACTGATGGATATCGAAGATACCGACGCCATTCAGAACCATAAGGACTTAACGCGCTTTGTCTTGCAGCTACGCGAGGAGTTCTTGCAAGATCCGCAGAACTGGGAAAACCGCGATCTGGACTCCTTTCTCGAAGCGCTCGCAGCCTGGATCGGGAGTATGGAGAACGCCTACCGCAACAACAACTTGCCCTTCCCTGAGCCACCTTCCTGGCGCACCTTCGCCGACATGCTGCTCGCCGCGCGCATTTATGAGTAGAAAGCAGTTACAGCCTTGTGCTGCGGTTAGCAAAGCTAACCGCAGCACAAGGCTAGACTATCCATACATCGGAATATCCAGTGTATGAGGTGTACCAGCCCGCTTCAGCAAGCTTCGTTCCCCATAGCCCGATGCTTGAGCGCGGGCGTGCTGCAGGCGGATGAATTTCATATTGTTGCGCAGCGCCACGACTACTCGATCGCGATCGTCACCAGCTTGCCCGCCTCGATAGTGAATTCCGTCGCGGCACCGCCACGCTCGGCGTTGCTGAGCCGGTAGCTGCCGACGGCGAGGTTTACCTGCGCGCCGTAGTCGCCCACACGCTGGATGTTCGCGCAGGGCGTGCGACCGATGCCACGCACATGTTCCCAGCCGGTTTCCCTCGCCTGTTCCAACACGAGCACACACAGGTTGACCGCGCCACCGCTGTTGTCTTCCAGCACGATACCACCGATGCCGATGCGAGCGATCGTTTCTTGGCCCTCGGCGATCACAGCGGTATACGTTACCTCGCTCACGCCCTGGCGCAAAGCCACGCGGTTTGCCGGGTAGAAGACGGTAAACTGGTACGTGCCTGGCTCCAGTTCGATACGTGTGTAGCCATCGACCAGCGGGTCGGCTGTGTCTATGCCGCCCTCTATGCCCAGGAAGCGCGCGCTCCCCCTGTAGATCACGGCCCTTCTCCCCCTGCTCGTTCGTCACCGCACCGATCAGGCGAATTGTACCATCGCTGATCAGCTGGCCGTCCGCGCCGACTGCCTCGATACGCAGGTAGCTGCGCTTCAGCGCGTTCAAGGTCAGGTCTTCGAGCGTCTGCTCAAGCGCAGTCCCGTCTTGTGCATCGACATAGCTACCGCCGCTGTTCTCGCTCACACAGCGCAGGGTATCCGCCACTTCTGGCGTAAGGCCAAAGCCGACCACATCGATGCGCACCAAGCTAACGCTTGCTGGCCGAGCGCCGCTTTGTCGACACCGTCGACCGGCACGCGCAACTCGGTGCTCTGGCAGCTCTCGCCGCGACCGGCTTCGGTGTTATCGCTGCGGTGGCCGAAGACACGGAAACCAACGTTGAGTTGCTCGCCTGCACCATCGGGGATCTGCGCGATTAGGTTTTCCATCGCGCGCCGCGCTGAGTCGATCTTCGTCTCGCCACCGATCTGCTCGGCCATGGAGCCGGAAGCATCGAAGACGAGCTGTACGTTGATCGTCGGGCTGTTTTCAGCGCTATCGCTCGGCTGAAAGACGAACGCGCCTTCGTTGCCAATGGCGCTGCCAGTACTTGCGCCATCACCGATCGCGGCGGCAGGCGTCACACTTGGCGCGGGCGATGGCGCGCTTGGGCTCGGCTCGGCGGTGGGAAAGATGGTGCAGCAGTTGCCGCACCAAAAGTTGGGCTCGGCGCTTCAGTGAGGCTTGCGCTGTTAGTACGGCGGTGGCGCTGGGGCCAGTAGTGGGTTGGGTGCCTTCCTGGGCGGCAACTTGCGTTTGCAGGGCGGCTAGAGTAGGCTGGAGCGAAGCATCGTTCGTTGCGTCTGGAGTACTACAGCCGATGAACACAAGTGTAGCAGCGGTTAGAGCACAAAAGATAGACAGCTTGCGCTGGGGCACAGGCGCTCCTTTCGGAAGTTTTGCACACAGCAGCTGCAACGGCAAAACCGCCACAGCTGGTATGCGCTGGACAAAACTTTCGGTGAGGAGTTAGCAATTTGTATGCCAAATTTTAGCGGGCGTGTGTCTGGGCCATTGCTACTTTTAAGCCCGCCTGCAAGGTAGCAAGCGTCAGCAGGCCGCTCATATCGGCACCGAGCTGCACAATTGTCTGCGCTACTTCAGCGGAAATGCCGGTAAGAATAGCCTGCGCGCCAAGCAGACGGATCGCTTTTGCAGCCCGCAATAGTGCATCGGCCACTTGCGTGTCCACAACTTGCACGCCGCTGATATCGATCAGCACCGTATGCGCGTGATGCAGAGCCACCCCCTCCAGCAACGTCTCCATGATCTGCTGAGCGCGATTGCTATCCACACTGCCAACGATCGGCAGCACCATTATCTGTTCGGCCAGCGGTATCAACGGAGTAGAAAGCTCACGTAGCGCAACTTGCTGTGCCTGAATGATCTGCTCTTGCAGCGCCATCCGCTCGCGCTCGGCGTCTTTTTCAGCCGTCACATCGCGGAAAATAGCACCGAGCTGCGGGGTGCTGTCGGAGCCGGAAATCAAGACCGCACTCATTTGCGTCACCCAGGCGCTGCCGTCAGGTCGCTGTGCGGTCAATTCACCCTGCCAGCGCCCATGCTCGATCACTGCCGGTGTCGCTACGGTATTGATCTGCGTTTCCATGGTGGGTGGGTACAGATCGGTAAACGCCATGCCGATCAGCTGATCGCCGTAGCCGGTCATAGTGCGAAACGCCTGATTGGCATACGTCATCACGCCGTCCATCCTGGCCACCGCGATTCCGTCTAGCGCGTTTTCGGTCAGGGCCTCGAAGAGCTCAAGGCGCTGCTCCTGGGCACGCTGAGCCGTGACATCGCGGATGATGCCGACAAGCACCGGTATTTCCGTAGAACTCTCGACCTGACTGAGGGCGAAGAGCGTCACCTGTCCCAGAAACGTGCTGCTGTCCTGCCGTCGATAGGTTAAAGTGCCCTGCCAGGGAGCGCCGCGTTCCAGGGCAGCGCCCATCTCCGCTAGCTGCACCTGGCTCGACGGTTCGAGCAGATCTGCCACGTTGACGCCCTGCCAGCTCGCTTCATCGTAGCCGAAGAGCGCCCGGCACGCCGGATTGGCATAGGTGATAGCGTTATTCGTGGCGCTGATAATGGCGTCGGGCGCTGCCTCAACCATCGCTTGAAACGCTCGCTGCGCCTTGATAAGCTCCTGCTGCGCTGTGATCTCGCGCGAGATGGCCAGGGTGTATACGCTGGTGCCGTCGGCGGCGCGCAGGGCAGATGTGACGGTGTGCAAGTGTGTGCCAACACCATCCTGATGCGCCAACTGCTCTGTGGGGAGGTCGCGCTGATCGGTGTTTGTGGCATGTAGCGCTTCATCTACGCTTTGGCGAGAGGCGCTCGACAATCCAGCGCTGGTTAGTGCTTGCGAAAGACCATAGTAAGCGCTGAAAGCACGATTGGCGTAGGCGAGCTGCGCGTGCGCGTCTTTCACCATAATCAGGTCTGGTAGCTGGTCGAGAACTCCCCGCAGCAGGAGGTTCTCTGCGCGCAGCTGAAGCAGTTCCTGTTCGAACAGAGCGAGGCGAGCAGTGTCGGTGGACGCGGAGGATGGAAGATGTGTCATAGAACCCTGGCAGAATGGTGATACGCATATGGCTCTTATGCAGCGTTGCCGTGCTCCTGTGATTGTACGGCGACGATGCAACCGGCCTGTATCCGTTTCAGCATTTTGCTGCACGAGGCGGTCACACCGTTACACAATGCTTACATTGACACCTAGCCTGGTTTGTGCGCTGCACCTATACTAAGGCCCGATACAGGAAGCGCAGGTCGATCTGGTGGGCGCATGGGCAGTAAATATCGCTCAGGGCAGCGACGAGCCTGTGGAACTGGTGATCCTCAGCCGCTCGAAGAAGATCTCGCTGCTGAGCCGGCGGTGCTCAGTGACCCGATGCGCCGCCAGAGTGTGCTGGCGCGCTAGGCCGACCGCTACGACCGTTCGCCTGCCGCCGCCGATTGCGAGCGCCTGCGACAAGCGTATCTCTTCATCAAGCCGTCGGACTACCTGGTGTTTCGCTGATGTTTCACGCTGATCATCGGCTATTGTAGCTACCAGCTGCTGGATTTAAGCGCACTGCCGAGTATTGTGCTGGCGGCGGCGGCCTTCGTCGTCGTACCGCGTATTGTCTTCTCGATTCGGCGCGAGGCCTATGTGCGCGCCCGTGTCGGCAGCCGCGATCTGGCGGTTATGGTTAATGCGATGGTTGTGCAGCACAGCGCTGGCGGCAACCTGGCGCGCGTACTCGCATCAATGGCCAACATTCTTACCGAGCGCCAGCGCCTTGATGGCGAGATCAAGGCGCTGACTGCCGAGCCGCGCTTCTCAGCGCTGATCATCCAGTTTATGCCGGTGGCCCTGCTCGTGCTCACGCGCAACTCGCCGATGGGCGTGGCACTCTTTGAGACCTGACCAGGCTGGATTTTGCTCGCGATCTTCGCCTCGATGCAGCTCGGTATCTTCTTTCTCATCCGCCGCATTATGCGCATTGAGGTATAGCGCCACGGGCAGCGAGCACGGAGCGGAGGGCTGAGAACTGAGCGCGGCAATCTGTAATCTCACCCTTCTGGGAACTGATGTACCGCACCGGCACCACATCCGTCAGCCACACGCCGTTCTCCGAACAGTAAAAGTGTAGGCCATCACGGTGCATAGCGGCGGCGTCGATGAGGAGGATTGCCGGTTTGCCATGGCGCTGCCCGACACTACGCGCGGTCGCTTCGTCGAGCGAAAGATGCACGTGCTGGCGCGCGCCGGGCCGCAACCCCTCGTTTTTGATCGCGTCGAGAAAGCGCGTGGCCGTGCCGTGATAGAGCACAGCCGGTGGCTGGAGCGCCGGTAGTTGGAGATCGACGGCCACCGAATGGCCCTGGCGTGCGCGGATCTGCGTGCCGTCTGCACTGATTGCAAAGCGCTGTTTGCTATTTTCAGCTACGATCGTATCGAGCGCAGCCCGTGTCAAGGGCAGCCCAGCACGATTCGCAGCGGCGATCACGTCATCGATCGCCACCCAACCATGTGCATCGAGCTGCACACCAAACTTTTCAGGCTCGTGGCGCAGTACCAGGCTAATAAACTTGCTATAACGTGTGAGATCTTTATCCATTTTGATGGCCTCCTGCTTTATCTCCCGTAGACCCGATGGAGTCTTGCCAAGAAACGCTACAGCCCCCACCAATTACTCGCTCCAGCAGAGGGCTAGTTTACCTGCGTTTAATCACAGCCTCGCAGGGTCGCTCGATCTAACTCCTACTCCACATATGCTACACGTTTACGAAACAGCAGCCAGAACAGCAACGCGCTAAGCGCGGTAAGGCCAGCGCCAAGCAGGAAAAGCGTCTGATAGCCAAGGTAGACGATAATATAGCCGCCACCGAACGTCAACGCGGTGAAGCAAATACCCGCCGCCATCTCGGTGACGCCGGAGACGACGGCACGGCTACGCGGCGGCACCAAATTCAAAAAGAAGACGATCGAGGCGGCATAACGGATCCACGACACGCTGATCACAGCCATAAAGCTAAGGCTGGCCGCGCCCCAATGTGGAATGAGCGCGATCGGCAGCATACTGATCGCGGTGGCTAACGATGCGCCGATCACCACACTACGATCGCCGAAACGATGGGTCAGCGCGGCGGTACTCAGCGCCGCCGGCACCGCTACCAGGCGGCCTAGCGCCATCAACATACCGATCTGTGCGGTAGGGACAGCCAATTCGCTGTCGAGGTACAGGTTAAAAAAGTTGCTCGTCGCCGCCAGACCGGAAACCTGCAAGGTACGCACCAGCGCGATCAGCGCCAGCAGCCCGATGATCGAGGTGCCACGACAGCAGCCGAATTAGTCGGATTAATCGGCTCGTCGCGCAGCTCTACGGGGCGTAAGGCCACCGTGGCGATGATAGCTGGGATTAGCGCAAGGCCAGCGATGAGCAAGCCAAAGCCGTACGGCGCGGGCTGGCTTAAAGGCGTGGCACTCAAGTTGCTAAACATCGTCGGCAAAAACCCGCCCGCCAGGCTGCCGAGAAACGAGGCCAGCGCGAGCAAGGCTGTTTGCTGCGAATAGGCCTGTGTACGCTGATCGGCGCTGACAAAGCCCAGCAGCACCGGTGCGGTGTTCACAAAGTAGAGCGCCAAACCAAGGTAAATCAGCACGGTATTGCCGACGAGCCACGGCATACGAGCCATTTCGGGCAGTAAAACAGCAAACGGCAAGCCCAGACAGCTCAGCGCCATCAGCGCCAGGCCCCAAAGCATCACGGTGCGGCTACTGAAGCGCGCACCGAGCAAGCCGGCGGGCAGACTGGTGATGGCAAAGGTCAGCGTACCCGCCGCATTGATCAACCCGATGTCCTCGGGGCCGTAGGCTAGCCGGTCGAGAAAGAGGTTTAGCAGCACCGCGTACACACCGCCATCGAGGGCAAAGCCGACAAGCGCGACAACAAGAAAGTAGCGGGCGAGATCCGGACTCAGTTCGCGCAATCCGGCGAGATAACGACGGGCGGCTAGCATGGGTTACTCCAGTAAACGAAGACACCGGGGCAGCGTGTGAAGGCGATCAAACAGCAAGTTCGTCCCACAGCGCCTCGGGCAGAGCAGCCTGCAGCGTGGCAAGATTATCCTGCACCTCGGCGGCGGTGACCGCTCCGAAGACCACGGTGCTGACGGCCGGGTTGCGCAGCACATATTGCAGCGCGGCCTGGCGCAACGGCACAGCGTAGCGCGCGCAGATCGTTTCGAGCGCCTGCACGCGCGCCAGAATCTCCGGCGATGCATCGGCGTAGTTGTACTTCGCGCCGGGCCGAGCGCCCGTAGCCAAGATCCCGCTGTTAAAAACACCGCCGAGCATAACGCCAACACCGGCGGCGCGACAGCGATCAAGGAAGCCCGCAGCGCCCTGCTCTAACAGCGTGTAGCGCCCGGCCAGCAGCACACAGTTCAGATCAAAGCGATCAAGAAAGCGGTCGAGCATCTGCCACTGGTTCATACCAGAGCCAACAGCCTTGACCACACCCTGCTCGCGCAGCTCCAGCAGCGCCGGGAAGCCGGTGGCAAGCGCCTCGGCCTCGTGATTGTCGGGGTCGTGGGCCAGCACAATATCGATCGTGTCCATCTGCAATCGCTTGAGGCTAGCCTCGATGCTGCGATGAATGCCGTCGCGCGACCAATCGAAGTAGATGCTGCCATCGTCGCGCAGCAGCCGACCCACTTTCGTCGAAAGCACGAACCGATCGCGCGGCACGTGAGCAAGGCCAGCGCTCACGCGCTGCTCGGCCAGGACCAGTGCCATAGAGTGGAGCCGTATCGACCAGATTGATCCCCGCCGCCAGCGCCGCCGCAAACGTCGCCGTGGCGTCCTCGTCGCTCACCGGCGCGTACATATTCGCCAGCGGTGCCGTGCCTAGCCCTAGCCGCGATACCATCAGACCACTCGTACCCAGCGCTGTGTGTTCTAGCATCATCGTTCCCTTTACTTGGCGTACATATCGAAGCCGATGGATCGGCGTGTGCGTCGCCCCACCGGGTACCCCACCATTTTGGCAAGATCGCCAACCAGACGAATCAGCGGTACAAGCGCGAGCGCATACCCGCGGCGCAGCGGCGCTTCACCCGCCAGCTGCGGCCAGAGCCGTCGATAGGGCACACGTGTGTAGCCGATAAGACCGATCCCCGCCAGCATCCCGACCGGCAGCCGCAGCCTTGGCAAGCGCAGCGCCAGCCCCAACAATAAAGTGCCAATGCCATAGACTGCGTAGCGCGCCGCGTGGCGTTTTGGCCACAACCCGGCCCGCCCGTCGCCGCGTGCGTAGAGATAGTACTGGCGCGCAAAGGCCGCGAGCGATGAGCGCGGGCGAAAATGCACGATCGCTTGTGGTGCAAAGGCGCGCCGGAAGCCGGCCCGCTCCGCCGCCAGATCAAACAGCAGATCCTCGCAGTGGCTGGCCCACTCGGGGAAGCCGCCCACCCGACGCCAGACTTCCTTACGAAAGGCGATCGATTTACCGAAGGGCAGAAAGCCGCTTGGATCGATTTCGCCAGCATCACGATAGTTCGTCGCCCCAAGTGTTGTCTCGAAGAGCGAACGCGGGGCCGGGCGAAAAAAACCGCCCACCAGATCCGCGCTGCCATCTTCGAGCGGGGCGATGATCGCCGCAAGCCAGTGCGGGTCGAGCAGCAACCCGGCGTCGGTGCCCGCGTGTCAGCTCGCCGCGCGCCTGGAGAATGGCGTTATTGCGCCCCGACGAAATATTGTGCCCGCCCTGCACCAGCCGGATACGCGGCTCACGCGCGGCATAGGCGCGCACGATCGCCGCCGTCGCGTCACGGCTCAAACAATCATTGACCACGATCTCATCGGGCAGGCGCGTCTGCGCCAGCATCGAATCGAGCAAGGCCGCGATATTATCGGCCTCGTCGCGTACTGTGCAGATCAGCGAAACCAGTGAATTGTCCCTGTGTGCTGTCATAATGGACTATTATAGAGGAAGTGTGGGTTGCTGCTGGCGGCAGAGCCGCCAGCAGCAACCCACACGGTATATGGTACAATTTTTCCATGAAACAACAAACTCAGCCCAAAAAGCCAGGCCGCAACGAGCCCTGCTGGTGCGGCAGCGGCCGCAAATATAAGGATTGCCACTTGCCGCTGGAAGAAGCGCATCGCAGTGAGCAATTGCGCCTGCGCCAGGCCCAGGATACCCTGCTGCCGCGCATCGTCGAGGCCGCCCAGAGCCTGCCGGAGGAATTGCCACCAGCACTGGCGCGCTTCTGGGAAGGCAAGTACAGCGTCGATCAGCTCGCCGAACTTGATACGCTGGAAGACCGCGGCTCCGAGCGCTTTTTGATCTGGTTCTCTTTTGATTATGCCAACTCAGAGGGGCAAACGCTGGCTGAGCGCCTGCCCCCGGCAGCGGATAGTGGCAGTTTCGTGCTTGAGCCGGCCGAGCGTACCTTGCTTGATCGCTGGCAAGGCGTGCGTCTGCGGCCCTATGTGATCGACGAACTGCGCAAAGGCAAAGGGTTTAGCGCGCGCGATCTGCTTGACAGCAAGGTGCATCGTGTTGCCGACAGCCACGCCAGCAAACGCCTTGAGATCGGCGAGGTGATCGTCGGCCACCTCGTGCCTGTCGAGACCGCATTTGCGAGCGCTGAACCCACCTACTACCTCGCCGGTGCCGCCGCTCATCTTACGCCCGACACCGCCGAGAAGCTGGTGGAATACGCCGAGTACATCTGGCCGATCTACGGCGCAGCCAACCCGATGCCACATGGGACGACCTGATCCGTGTACGCAGCGAGCTCTGAATCACTTTGTCGCTGCCCTGCCGGTCGAACACAACCCCAGCGCCCTCGACGACATTATCGTGCAAGGCCGTGCTGCGCTCCAACTCACCAGCGCCTCACTCGCCACACTGCTCGGGCGCGATGAGAAACGCGAATAAATATAATAGTCCTAAACAGCTTGTGAAGAAGTCTGTGTCGGTGCTCGCGGCTACGCCGCGAGCACCGACACGACCTCTAACACAACCTATTTAGGATTGCTATAGTAATCCTAACGTGTTTGTGAAAAAGATCGTGTGGTTGCTTGCGGCTACGCCGCAAGCAACCACACATCTCCTTTACAAATCATTTAGGCTTGCTCTATAACTTAATGTAGCTCACTATTTGTTGGCTCACTGATGAGGATGCACCTGCAATGGTTTGTCAACCACATGATGCTATGTCGGACGAAACGGTTCACATCGTGCTGGACATCATTGCACCTGGCAGCAGCCTACTCAGGATAGACCCACTTCGCGGCGCAAACATCACCCATCTCGTCACAGCTCGTTCGGCCAATAATACCGTGTTTCGAATTGTGATCCACCGATACGCCGTCTTCGGCACCTACGATCGTGGGGCTAAGGCTCGCCGCGAATATACCACCTTAGACCTACTGCGTCGCCACGCGATTCCTGCGCCCAAGCCGCTGTATCTGGATACAACTGGCACGGTCTTAGGGACTCCTGGCATCATCACTCAGTATGTTTCCGGTGTCCATATTGATGCACCAGTAGACGCTGTGCAATGGGCACGCGAACGTGCGCGCATCCTAGCTCACATTCATTCCGTACCCTGCGACGAGCCTACCCGCAGTCTCTTGCTCGATGCTAACAGCGAAGTCATCTGGTTCTTAGCATCTGGCGCTGTGCCGACATACATGACGGCCATCCGGATGGCGACCTGGTTTGGCACATAGTCCAAGATTGGCTGCCACGGCTGCAGCCCGTTGCATCGACGCTAGTGCATATCGATTATTGGTCGGGGAATCTGCTCTGGGAGCAGGGCTACATCACTGCGGTGGTTGATTGGGAAGAAGCCGCCTACGGCGATCCAGCGATTGATGTCGCCTATAGCCGCATGGATATGATCGTAAGCGGACTGGGGCATGTGGCGGAAATCTTCTTGCAAAACTACGAGGCAGAAATGGGGCGGCGGGTAGCAAACCTGGGCCTGTGGGAGCTTGCTGCTGCGGCACGTCCGATGTTCAATCAACCGTGGCGGTTTGCCACGTCGCCTGGTCGAGAACACTTCCGCGCGTTCATTGCGGACGCGAAGCAGCGAGCGAGTTTGGGATAATGCAATTATCGCTTGAGCAACAACTCCACGATGCCTGGCAGCTTGCATCTGTGCAGTTTATCGCCGATGGCGGAGCGCTGCTGCGCACTCACGGTTGCGCCAACCCTGCAGACTGTAGCGCGCGCTGGTCGGAGTGCATTGCCGTGCTTCGGCCTTTGTTGTGGATCTTTTTGGTGCCGCCACCATCGAAGAGCGCTTCGCGGTGCCCGAAGACTAC
>JAAUTF010000082.1 GCA_012031775.1 Candidatus Altimarinota bacterium
CCCGGCACGGCCGGTGGCCCGCCGTGGCAGCTGCTGCTCGATACAGCACGGCCCACAGACGGCGATACAGAAGCCCTGGCGCTCGGCACAAGCTACGAACTCGCAGGTCGCTCGCTCGTTTTATTATGTCAATCTGGTGAGGAGTGGGCGGTACAATACGGGCGCAGCAACACGCCGGAAATTGCGCCGCCGCTCGCGCCACTGCTCGGTGGGCCTACACCCGAGCAGCGCACGATCAGCGGCACAGTGGTGACAATCGCCAGCTTCAGCAGCCCGCAGCTCGACAACCAGCGCGACATACTGGTGTATCTGCCGCCGGGGTACGATGAAGGCAACGCCCGCTACCCAGTCTTGTACGCCCAGGACGGCCAGAATCTCTTCGACGAAGCGACCAGCTTCGGTGACGAGTGGGCCATCGATGAAACGATGCAGGCGCTCGCGGCGCACAATATTGAAGCGATTGTGGTTGGCATCCCGAACATGGGCGCGCGGCGGCTCGAAGAGTATAGCCCCTTTGTCGATGCTGAGCACGGCGGCGGCCAGGGTGATGCGTATCTGGCTTTTGTAGCCGAGACGCTGAAGCCACATATCGATCGCAGCTTCCGCACCCAAACCGAGCCAGCTGCGACGATCCTGCTTGGCTCTTCGATGGGTGGCTTGATCGCCCTCTACGGCGTTGTACAGCGCCCGGAGATCTTTGGTACAGCCATTGTGCTCAGCCCGGCGCTCTGGTTCGCCGACAGTGCCATCTTGCCAGTGATCGAGCAGGCTGCGCCGCCGCGCGGCCGGATCTATCTCGATGTGGGCACCGACGAAGGCGAAAACACGTTAGCGCACACCCGTCGCTTGCGCGAGCTACTGCTGGCCCGCGGTATGTCGCGCGATGAGCAGCTGCGCTATCACGAGGCGCTGGGCGACACGCACAGCGAGGCGGCCTGGGCAAGCCGTATCGGCGATGCGCTGATCTGGGTTCTCGGAGCCAACAATACGGGTGCCGCCGCGTAGATAGGCGGCCGAGCTGCACCCTCCGCTATGTTCTGCTGCGGCATAGAGAAGCACGTATGACAACGAGCGAGAACTTAAGCGACGAGCTGCGTCGGCAGGTGGCTATGCCTCTCGACGACGCAGCTCGGGCGCAGATCGAACAAGCCATGACGCAGCTCGAGGCCATGCTGAACTCTCTTCCGCTTGGCCTGGCTTTCTTCGACCGTGAGCTGCGGTATGTACGGGTTAATGCTGAGCTCGCCAGGCTGCACAACCGCCCGGCCGAAGCGCATATCGGCCAGACGCTTGAGGCAGTTCTGCCGCAGGTAGCTGCAACGCTGCGCCCCTATATCGAACAAGTATTCGCCACCGGCATCGGCATCCACGATATCGAGATCAGCACTCCACGGGCCAGCGATCCGAGCAAGATCGCTCACACGCTGGCCAGTTGGTACCCGGTAAAGGTGGACAACGATACCGTCTTGGTTGGCGCAGTGGTGCAAGATATCACGGCGCGCAAACGAGCTGAAGCGGCGCTCGCGCGTAGCGAGCAGCGCTTCCGGCGTGTGGTCGACTCGCGTCCGGTCGGGGTGCTCTTCGCTGACATGGTGGGTCGCATCAGCGACGCGAATCAGTCGCTGCTAGACTTGCTCGGCTACGAGCGTGAAATGCTGATCGGCACACCCTGGGCAACACTGACCCCGCCGGAATACGCCGAGGCCGATGCCCAGGCGACTGCCGAGCTGCTCAGCACCGGCAGCGTTGCCCCATATGCCAAGGAGTACTTGCGCAGCGATGGCAGCCGCGTGCCGGTGCTTGTGGGCGCAACCATGCTGCAAACCGACCCGGCGGCCGGCGGCTTTGAAGCGGTAGCCTTTGTTATCGACAACAGCGCTCGCAACCAGGCCGAGATGGCGTTACGCCAGAGCGAACAGCGCTTCCGCGCCCTCTCTGATGCGGGCGTTCTAGGGGTCATTATCGCCGATGCGACTGGGCGTATTGTAGAAGCGAACGCGGCCTTCTTACAGCTCATCGGCCTGAGCGATGCCGATCTGCGAGATGGTGTCACATGGCAAGATCTTACGCCATCCGAGGGAACTGCGCTCGATAACGAGCGCAACGCTTTGCTCAAGCGCCAGGGCGCGGTGCCCGCCTATGAGAAGGAGTTTCTGCGCCGTGATGGTTCGCGAGTTACGGTGTTAGTAGGCGCAGCGCTCACGGACGCGACGCTCGCTCTGGCGTGGGTTTTGTGCTTGATATTAGCGCGCGTAAGCGCGCCGAAGAACGGCTGCAACGGTTGCAGGCTGTCACTGCACGCTTCGCCGAGGCCCAGTCGCTTGCCGAGGTGCGCCAGGTGATGGTGGAGGAACTAGGTGCTGCGCTGCAGGCCGATGCCATCGGGCTACGGCGTGTAGCAAACACCGAGTTAATTTGGGAAACAGTTGTGCCAGACGCACAGATGAGCGAAGAGCTGAGCAGCCGCTTCTTACACATTCCGCGCGCCGCCGCGCACCCCGCCGCCGAGGTTGCGCGCAGCGGTCGGCCTATTTTTATCGCCGACGCCGCTGCGCTCGCGGCGCGCTACCCCAATCTTGCCACCGCCACAAGCGCCCAGGCCGAGGCGCAGGCCCATCTGCCCTTTCGCCGCAGCGACACGATCGCCAGCGTGCTCAGCGTGAGTTTTACGCACGCGCGCACCTGGGACGAGGCCGAACAGACTTTTGCCATGGCTCTGGCCGACCGAGCGGCGATCGCTTATGAGCGCGCTCAGCTGTTGGAAGCCGAGCAAACTGCACGACAACGCCTGGAAGAGACCGCCTCTGTGCTTAACCAGGCGCTCGACGCAGCGCATATGGTGGCCTGGGACACAATCGCAGACCGCCTGACGCTCTCGACAAATGCAGCGGCAGTGCTCGGCAGCGCGGTCGCCCGTATGCACACACCCGCCGCAGGGGCTGTCGACATCCACCCGGACGACGAGCGCGATAAACGCGAGCGCTTTCGGCACGCCCTACGCGATGGCAGCGATTACCACGCGGTCTACCGCTTCTATAATCACGACCGCAAGCAGTGGCTCTGGCTGGAAGACCACGGGCGGGTTCGCTACGAGGGCGGCGACCTGCGCGGCGTGAGCGGGGTTACCCAGGATATTACCGCACGTAAGGAGGCGGAAGAGGCCTTGCGAGCGGCGGCCGCGCCCTTGAGCAGCAGGCGCGCTTCTTCGATACAACCCTCGCCACCGTGAAGGATTATGTCTACACCTTCGACCGCGCAGGCCGCTTTGTGTTTGCAAACCAGACGCTGCTCGACCTCTGGCAACTCAGCAGAGAGGCGGCGCTTGGCAAAACCATGGCCGAACTCGCTTACCCGCCTGCGGTTGCGACAACGCTGCTGGCAGGAATGCACGAGGTGTTCGCCAACGGCCACATGGTCACCAACGAGACTTACTATATCAATGCCGTCGGCCAGGGCGGCTATTTTGAAAATATTTTGAGCCCGGTCTTCGACGATCACGGCCACGTGGTGCTCGTCACCGGTTCATCGCGCGATGTCACCGAGCGCAAACGTGCGACCTTACACGCCGCCTGTAGCGCAGCCATTAGCGACGTACTGGCTTTTGAATCGCATATCGAGACTTTGATGCAGCGTGTTGGCGAGAAAATCGCCCAGCATCTTAAGGTCTCGCGCGTCTTCTTCGTGGAGATCGCGGTGGAGCAGCAGCTCTCGACCGTCTTATACGACTGGTGCATCGACGCTCTGCCCAGCACTGCGGGCGTCTACCGACTTGAGGAATACGGAAGCCCACACTATCTGCAGGAACTAGCGGCAGGCAACCCGGTGGTCATCGATGACGTGCGAACCAGCCCTTTCACCGCCGCTTCTGCCGAAAAGTTCACCGCCTTGCAGATCGGCGCGACCTTAAACGCGCCCTACATCAGCGACGGGCGCTTAAAATTCCTGCTTGCGGTGCAACACCGCCAGGCGTATCGCTGGCCCGAAGACGAAATCGCCCTGCTACGCGAGCTTTCGGGGCGCATCTGGACGCGTCTTGAACGCCTACGCGCCGAGCGCGAGCGCGAGCGCCTGCTGCTGCGTGAACAGGAACTGCGCCAGCAAGCGGAAGCGGCGAGCCGCTTAAAAGATGAGTTCCTGGCGACAGTGAGCCACGAGTTGCGCACGCCGCTGACGGCTTTTTTAGGGTATGCCGAGCTGCTGCAGTCGCGGAAGCGCGATGAGGCCTATATTGCGCGCACGGTGGAGAAAATGGTGCGCAACGCCAAAGCGCAGGCGCAGCTGATCGAAGACCTGCTCGATGTCTCGCGCATTGTCACCGGGAAGCTCCGTATCGAGACGCTGCCGACCGACCTCAACCCGGTGGTACACGCAGCGATCGACACGGTGCGCCCCGCCATCGAGGCCAAGGCCTTGCAGCTGCAGATCGATGTGCCGGCTGAGGCCAGTATGGTGATCGGTGACACTAACCGTTTGCAGCAGGTAGTCTGGAACCTGGTCGCGAACGCGGCAAAGTTCACACCAGCGGGCGGCAGTATCACCGTGCGCCTCAAAGCGGATAACGGCTACGCCCGGCTTACAGTGAGTGACACAGGCGAGGGAATAGATCCGGCCTTCTTGCCCTTTGTCTTCGATCGCTTTCGCCAGGCCGACAGCACCAGTAAACGGGCGCACGATGGCCTCGGCTTAGGTCTGGCGATTGTGCGTCACCTGATCGAATTGCACGGCGGCACGGTAGCGGTCGCTAGCGTCGGCCCAGGGCGAGGTGCCACTTTCACCTTACGCCTGCCGCTTATTGGCGTGACCACCACCACGCCCGCTGCCCAAGCTATCGATCTTGATGGCTTTTCAAATGCTTACCCGCCTGAACTCAAGGGCTTGCGTGTGCTGCTGGTGGATGACCAGCCGACCATCCTTGAATTGCTCGACGAGCTGCTTACACCCTGCGGCATGCTAGTGCGACTATGCAGCAATGCACGCGAGGCATTTTTGTGCTGCAAGAATGGCAGCCCGACGTGCTGGTGTCCGACATCGCTATGCCCCAGCAGGACGGCTACTGGCTGATCGAGCAGGTGCGCGCGCTCGCCCCCGCCAGTGGCGGCGAGACGCCAGCCATCGCGCTGACAGCTTATGTTCGTGCCGAAGAGCGAATCAAAGTGCTTGCCGCTGGCTTTCAGCTCTATGTCACAAAACCGGTGGAGCCAGGCGAACTCTACGCGGCGCTCGCCCATGTAGTGCGCACCAGGGAGGAACTCGGGTAACAACGACCCATACCCCGGATCGTCTGGTATGAATTGTGCTGTGCATTTTCACAGATGTATCACGAGCCTACCGAGGTTGCATAAGGTGCTGTGTGGCTGCGAGTGGCAATGCCGCTCGCAGCCACACAAGTTTTAGAAACTCGGTAGGGCTACTATAACGTTGCATGAAGTAGATAGTAAGTTATGGAGTTTTTAGTTTCCCCGCCGCCGCACGCGTCACACCCCTCTTTTCCGGTGGTGGGCCTCGGTGCCTCGGCAGGCGGTCTGGCCGCACTACAACAGTTCTTCGCTGCGATGCCGCTCAACAGCCAGATGGCTTTTGTGGTCATTTTGCATCTGTCGCCCGACTACGAGAGCCACGCGGCAGCGATTTTGCAGCGTGCTACGGCTATAGCGGTGCAGCAGGTAACCGAGCCGGTGCGTGTTGCGCCGAATACGATCTATATTATTCCGCCCGATCGGCATTTGCGTATGCAGGATGGCATGCTCGTACTCACCGAGGCCGAGCGTCCGTACGGCTCACGGGTGGCAATAGATTTCTTCTTTCGCACGCTCGCCGAGTCGTATACTACTTACGCCGCGTGCATTGTGCTCTCTGGGGCCGGAGCGGATGGTTCGGTGGGCATTACGCGTGTCAAGGAAACGGGCGGTGTCACATTTGCGCAAGATCCGCAGGAGGCGGCGTACGATGCGATGCCGCGTAATGCGATCGCCACCGGTATGATCGATTTTGTGCTGCCGGTTGCCGCCATGCCAACGCGCCTGCTTACGCTATGGCGCAATGCCGCGCAGATCGCGCTGCCGGAAGGTGGCAATACGCCGATTATTGACCAGCGGATGGCCGCCCAAGAGGCCTTACGCGATGTGCTGGCCAATGTGCGCGCCCGCACGGGCTACGATTTTTCTTACTACAAACGGCCAACGCTGCTGCGCCGTATCGAACGGCGTATGCAAGTTACCGCCACCGCCGATCTGCTCGCCTATCGCGATTACCTCCAGAACCATCCCGCCGAGGCGTCACAGCTGCTGCAAGATCTGTTGATCAGTGTAACCAACTTTTTTTCGCGATAGCGCGGCGTTTAAGGCGCTCGCTCGCGATGTCGTGCCGCTTTTGTTTGCAGATAAAGCATCTACAGACACCGTGCGTGTGTGGGTGGCGGGCTGTGCCAGCGGCGAAGAGGCCTATTCGATCGTGATCCTGCTGCTCGAATATGCAGCAAATCTGCCTGAGCCACCCGCTATCCAGATCTTCGCGACCGATATCGATGAGACGGCTCTGCAGCTCGCCCGCGACGGTAGTTACCCCGAGAGTATTACCGCCGATGTAACGCCCGAGCGGTTGCGCCGCTTCTTCAATCACGAGCCAGGTGGCTACCGCGTTAATGCAGCGGTGCGCGATTGTGTGGTATTTGCGACGCATAACTTGATCAGCGACCCGCCATTCTCGCGCCTCGACCTGATCAGCTGTCGCAATTTGCTCATCTATCTGAACGCGGAGGCCCAGACGCATGTTTTTGCCACCTTCCATTTTGCGCTCCGCCCCGCAGGCTGGCTCTTTCTCGGCAGCGCCGAATCTCCGCTGGAGGCCCCTGATTGGTTCACCGCAGTTGCTGAGCAGCAGCGTATCTACCGGAGTACCGCGCTCACTCCGCCCCTGGCGGCGCTGCCCGCTGTGCTGCCACCGCCGCCACCACGAAGACGCCTACCGCAACCTGGCAGAAATAGGCGCGCCGCGATTGCTTTCAGCGACGTGCATCAGCGCCTGCTTGATCATCACATCTCGCCTTCGCTGGTGGTGAACGCAGCCCACGAGATCGTCCATCTTTCAGAGGACGCCGGGCGTTTTATGCAGCTAGCCGATGGCGTGTTTTCCTTCAAGCTGCGCAATATGCTGCGGCCCGAGCTACGCGGTGAGCTGAACAGGCTGCTAATTTTGGCCTTTCGAAACGGCAGAGCAAAGTCGCTCGCAGTCTATCACGTTCGAGCTCGAAGGCCAGCCGCTGACCGTCTCGATGCGCGTCTACCCGAAGCACGACCAAGCCACCAATGCTCGGTTCGCCCTCGTGCTCTTCGACATCAATGTCACTACAAGCGAGGCCGAGCGCGTAGTGACACGTGATGTGGCGGGGCCACCGACGCTCCATTCCACCGACGATATGCAGCGCTTGCAGGAGCAATTGGCACTCACCTTAAACGAGCACAGCACCATGGTCAGCGCGCTCAGTATTTCTAACGAAGAGCTGCTGGCGAGCAACGAAGAGCTACGCGCCACAACCGAAGAGCTGGAGACGAATAAAGAAGAACTACAATCGGTCAACGAGGAGCTGCGCACCGTTAACGACCAACTCAGCGAGCGTATCGGCGAGATCAGCGCTGCTAACGATGATCTCGGCAACCTGATGACGGCCACAGCGATCGCTACTCTGTTCCTTGATCGCAGCCTACGGGTCAAGCGCTACACACCGCACGCCCAGACGCTCTTTAACTTGATCCCCGCTGACGAGGGCCGCCCGCTGGCTCACATCTCGCATCAGCTAGACTACGCCGATGTACGTGCCGACGCCGCCGCCGTGCTGGCTAATGGGCAAGCATTGGAACGCGAAATCGGCAGCCACGCTGGCCAGTATTATCTGGCGCGGCTAGCACCCTATCGCACTGGCAACGACCAGATCGACGGCGTTGTCTTAACCTTTGTCGATATCAGTGAACGGAAACACGCCGAAGAAGAATTGGCACGGGCCTACACTGCGGAACAAGCCGCGCGCATCGCGGCTGAGAAAGCGCTACAGACGCGCGACCAATTCCTGTCCATCGCCTCGCACGAGCTGCGTACACCGATGACGGCACTTGTTGGGTACGCACAACTACTGCAAAAAGCGCTGCTGCGCGGCAGCGGCGATCTCACAAAAATGATCGAGCGGGTTGTTCGCCAGACAAAACGGCTCGACGCGCTGATCGACCAACTGCTCGATGTCTCGCGCTTGCAGCGCGGCCAGTTCGTCATCGAGCGCAACACCATCGATATCGCCGCGCTCGGCGCACAAGTCGTCGCCGACTTTCGCGACACACTGCCGCGTGATGCCGCCGCTGCCGTCACGGTTGTCGGCCCCGCCGCACCGCTGCTGGTGACAGGCGATGCAGCACGGCTTGAGCAGGTGCTGTACAACCTCTTGAGCAACGCCGTAAAGTATAGCCCGCTCGGCAAAATGATCCAGGTGCAGATGACCCAAACAGCGACCGAGGCTGTGGTCGAAGTCGTCGATCAGGGAATCGGCATTCCAACCAGTTCACAAAACCAACTCTTCGCGCCCTTCTTTCGTGCGCCAAACGTAGGGACACAGGCAAGCGGCTTTGGCGTAGGGCTCTATATTGTGCGTGAAATTGTAGAGCGCCACGGCGGGCGCATCGACGTGGAGAGCACCGAGGGTGTCGGTAGCACCTTTCGCGTGCATTTGCCGCTCCTCGAACCCACAGCATGTATTGTGGTCGAGGGCTAGCGGAATAGAAGCTCTGCGCCCTCTGCGCCTTTGCTGTGCTAAATCAAGAACCTGGCGTAGCGGCAATATGCTTGGCAATACGATCGAGCAAGATCTCGGGGTCTATCGGCTTGGGCAGATAATCGGTGATACCGGCGGCACGCGCTGCCACGCTCAGCTCTGAGCTACGATCGGCAGTCAACAGCATAATCGGCAACTGAGTACTGATCGTCGAGCGAATGCGGCGACATACCGTAAGACCATCGATGTCTGGCAGACGTAGGTCGAGCAGCACGAGCCGCACGGGATGCTCCAGCACTGCCGAAAGCGCCGCCGCACCGGTAGCCGCCACCGCCGTGTCGTACCCGCTCCAGGTTAGCATGTCGACGAAAAACTCACTGGTTGCCGCATCATCTTCCACGACCAGAATCGTCATCGGTGTTGGAGATTGAGTCATTTTTAACTCCCTACGATGGTCAGGTGTAGAAGTGAAGAAGTTTGTATTGTCGTGCGCAGCTACGCCGCACACGATAATACAGTTTATACCACAACGTATTTAAGATTGTTATATAATATCGAGAGTATACCACACCCAACGATCGCCTCGCCCTACAATAGCTCGCGCAGCCGCTCGCGTTGTGCCTTGGCCTGGGCGTGTAAGCATCGCACGCCCGCCGTGCCGCTTCACCGCTAGCCGCCCCGCCGTGCCATTGTCTAACGTGCCGGTCAAAATCACGCCAACAACGCGCCTCCCATAGGCGCGCGCAGCGCTACGCAGCCTCACGTCGATCACCGGGCGAAAGCCGTTTCCCTTCGGCCCACGCACCACATGAACGTGGCCGCGCTGCACCATCGGCGGGATGCTCTGCCGCAAGTTGCAGCCACGCTTGATCGGGCATATAGTGTAAGGGGTTGAGGCAAGCACGCGGCTCTGTCGCGTGCTCGCACCAGCCGCTTCTTCACAACTCAATTACACGAATTACGCGGTCACAGTCTTGCCACAGTGCGGCACCGTGTCACCCCTCACTACGTTCGGGGCCTGCAGCGAGCACAACGCAGAACGGTGCATATTCCTCTTTGCGCTGCGCTCCGTTCGGAAGGGCATGGAGGAGCACTGCAATCGAAACTTTATAGCTACGGAAACCTATGCAGCCAGATGCATCACACGATCCTGAACTGACGGCAAGCCCCGCACACGAAGACATATCGCTCAGTGCCGACCGTATGCTGCCGCGCAGCAGCGACATGCTCGTGGTTGGCATCGGCGCATCGGCGGGCGGGCTCAGCGCCTTGCAAACCTTCTTCCGCCACCTGCCGCCAGACAGCGGCATGGCGTTTGTAGTGATTTTGCACCTCTCGCCCGAGCACGACAGCCAGCTCGCCGCGATCATTCAATCTGTCACAGCCTTGCCCGTCTTGCAGGTGACGGAGGCCGTGCCGCTTGATCGCAATTGCATTTATGTCATCCCGCCAGCTCGCCATCTCACCCTGATCGACGGCATGATCCAGATTACCGCGCCCGATGAGCCCGCGGCGGCGCGCGCCGATCGACTTGTTTTTCCGCTCGCTCGCCGAAACCCACGGCCTTAACGCAGCTGCCGTGGTGCTCTCGGGAACCGGTGCCGATGGCACTATGGGCGTCAAGCGGGTGAAGGAACACGGTGGCCTGGTGCTGGTACAAGATCCCGCCGAGGCCGAGTACGACGCCATGCCACGCCACGCCCTCGCCACCGGTGTGGTCGACGCGGCGCTGCCGGTCGCCGAGATGCCGCGCCGCTGACTCATCTACTGGCGGCACGCCGACGAACTGCGCTGCCAGTTGCCGAGCCGCTCAGCGACGCACCAGATGCGACAGCGCTGCGCGACGTGCTGACACTACTGCGGTCGCGCACGGGCCACGACTTCAGCCAGTACAAACGGCCAACCCTGCTCCGGCGTATTGGGCGACGTATGCAGGTTAATGGCACAAGCACACTCGGCGACTACCTTACATTGCTGCGCAATCGCGCAGACGAGGCACCCGCACTGCTGCGCGATCTGCTGATCAGCGTGACGAATTTCTTTCGCGACCCAACGGCCTGGGCTGCGCTTGAGGTGATCGTGCCCCACCTGTTCTACGGCAAAGAGAGCAACCCCGTTGTCCGGGCCTGGGTTGTAGGCTGTGCCACCGGCGAAGAGGCATATAGCCTGGCGATGCTGCTGTACGAGCACGCGAGCACCTGGAAGTGCCGCCGGCGATCCAGGTCTTCGCCACCGACATCGACGAACAGGCGATCGCGATCGCGCGGCGCGGCCTGTACCCCGATACGATCGGCATCGATGTAGCGCCCGAGCGCCTGCAGCGTTTCTTCAGTAGCGAGCCCGGCCTCTTCCGTGTACGCAAAGAATTGCGCGATCTGGTATTGTTTGCGCCGCACAACGTGCTGCGCGATCCGCCGTTTTCGCGCCTGGATCTGATAACCTGTCGCAATCTGCTGATCTATATCGACCGCAGCATGCAAGAGCAGATCCTGCAGCTCTTTCACTTTACCTTGCAGTCTGAGCGCTTCCTCATGTTAGGCAGCTCTGAATCGACCGACGGCGTGCCCAGCTTGTTTACCGCGATCGACAAAACACAGCGCCTCTTTCAGCGCCGCACTGTGCCGAGCACTCTGGCCCAGGTACCAACCTTACCGCTGCTTAGCCCACCACAATATCAGTCGTTACTGGGGCTACGAGACAGCGCAGATCTACCGCCTTCCTTTGAGGAACTAGCCACCCAGTCCCTTGTTCAACACGCGCCTTCCACCGTCATCGTCAACGAAGATGAGGACATTGTGCATCTGGCGCGTGGTGCCGGGCGCTTTCTGCAGTTCGCCGACGGATCACCCTCACCGAACTTGCTCAAAGTGCTGCACCCAGAGCTGCGACTAGAGCTGCGGAGCGCCCTCTACCAGGCGCGACAGAGCAGCCAGCGCGCCGAAACCCATCCGGTACGGCTGCAGATCGCCGGGCTCAACCGCCAGGTAAATATCGTCGTTCAGCCCCTGGCCGAGCCACGGTGGGCGCGTGGCCATATGCTTATCTTCTTTCACGATCTCCTCGACAGCGGCGAAGCGATGGGAGCGGTAGCCAGCGATACCGAGCCGCTAGTGCGCCAACTCGAAGACGAACTCCAGCGCACGCGCGAACAGCTGCGCGCCACTAGCGAACAGTACGAGACCGCGATCGAAGAACATAAGGCCGGTAACGAAGAACTCCAGGCGCTTAATGAAGAGCTACGCGCCACAACCGAGGAGCTGGAAACGAGCAAGGAGGAGCTGCAATCGATCAATGAAGAACTGCTCACCGTCAACCAGGAGCTGAAGCTCAAGATCGAAGAGGTGAGCCGCGCCCACAGCGATCTGCAAAACTTGATGACATCGACAGCAATTGGCACCATTTTTGTCGACCGCGAGCTGCGCGTCAAACGTTACACACCGAGTGCACAGGTAGTAGTCAACCTGATCGCCAGCGACATCAATCGCCCGCTCGCCCATCTTACGCATACCCTGATATACGATCAACTCATCCCCGACGTACGGCAGGTGCTCAACACGCTAACACCGCTTGAGCGCGAATTGGCGAGCGATCAGCAGCACTGGTACCTGTTGCGCATTCAGCCCTACCGCACCGAGACCGACCAAATCGATGGCGTCGTGCTCACCTTTGTCGACATTACCCAGCGCCGGGTGGCGGAGGAAGCGCTGCGCACCAGCGAGGAGCGCCTGCGCCTGCTGATCGAGAGCGTCGAGGACTACGCAATTCTGACGATCGCCCAGACGGACGTATTACCTATGGAATACCGGGCCGAGCGCATGTTCGGCTACCGTGAGGCCGACATCCTTGGCCAGGAAGCAGCACTGCTCGCTACACCCGAAGACCGTGCAGCTGGCGTTCCAGCGCGCGAGCTGCAACAGGCGCTCGCCGATGGCCGCACCGTGGGCGAACACTGGTATGTGCGTAAGGATGGCAGTCGCTTCTTCGCCAGCGGCGTGATGACCCAGATGCGCGATACAACTGTGCGAGGTTTTGCAAAAGTGATGCGCGACCTGAGCTAGCGGAGTGTAGCGTGTAGATAGTAGATTGCAGATTGCAACGTGCGGAGGGGAAGCCGGGTATGTGCTTGCCCTTCTGAATCCTGAATCCTGCTGCGTGCAGATTGCAGGCTGAATGCATAAGAGGAAGCCGTGAATAATCAGCTCACAGAACTACAGGTACAACTCACCGAACGCGAGCGCGAAAAACGCCTGGCTGAAGAGCCAACTCGAACGCCAGCGCGCGATCAACGCCGAGCTACGCTCGGCCGTGGCTGAACTTGCGCGCACCTTCCAGGAATCGCTCGCCGCAGCCTATGAAGCGGGCGAGAGCGGCGACATCGAACTAGTGCGACGCATCACCCTGGCGAACCGCGACAACTGGCAGAGCTACCTCTCCCAGATCGTCGCCGCCAGCCGCAACCCCACCGCACCCGACCGTAAGGGCGCAGCATGCTGCGCCCCACCGCATGCGGTGCCCCGTTGCACCGCTAGCGATCCAGATACAGAAAAAGCCGTGATTGAGCGAAGCCGCTCAGGTCTACACCTGGCTCACCCGCACCGGCCACGGCACCGAATGGAGCCAACGCATCAATATCCAGCGCGGGAACATCGCGCAGTGCTGGCAGGTTCAGGTAGAAGATACCACCGTTATCCGTCGGCA